>JAJFBK010000001.1 GCA_020696955.1 Patescibacteria group bacterium
ATGCATGACGAAGGTATCGAGTTGGGCGTTACGAGCCAGACTCTCATGAGGCAAATCGAGATCACCGGAAAGCAGATGCTTTTCTTGGCTCAAAAACAACCAAAGCGTCTGCTGGGCATTTTTGCCTTCGACAAGCAGTTATTGCCTGAAATGGTGGGAACTGTGAAAGAGCTTTCCGAGAATGGAATCGGTATTACCCTGCTTACTACCCAGAAAAAACGAATTGCCAAGGGTATCGCCGACCAGATAGGAATACGAGACGTACGGAGCGAGCTTAGCAAAGAAGATAAGTCCCTGTTGCTGGCTTCTTTGCAGCAAGAACATGTTGAGGCGGCAACCGTGCATAACTTGCAAACCTTGTCTCTGATAGGTGAAAGCCGTCTTCCTATTCTTATAAGTTCTCGTCGGAACCCTACCGTTCCGGTTAATCTCACGGCGCTGGGTGACATATCTGCCGTAGTCCAAGAATCCAGGCAGGCAATGGCAAGAGCCAGAAAACGGTTCTTTTGGAGTAAGATATAAGAAACTAACTTTTTATCATGAGCCTGAAATTCGATTACGAATACTGTCTTGAGAACGCTACGGGAGACGGGAACCTTTCTTACGAAGACGTGCATGATCAGGCGCAGGCATTTTTGCCTTGGTATAACCAGGTGCAGCAGGCCAAACAGGCGGGGGAACTAGGCTTTGCCAAACTGCCTTATCAAGGTGATGACCAGCTTGGAGCCGTGCAAGGACTAGCAGATGAAGTCCGAAACCAGTTCAAAAACGTAATAGTAGTGGGAATCGGCGGATCCGATCTTGGAGCCAGAGCCGTACACCGGGCCTTAAATCACCAGTTCTTCAATCTTTCTGAAGAGAGGCGAAATGGTGCTCCCCGTCTTTTTTTCCTGGGAGACACTACTGACCCAGTAGCCATCCAGGAAGTGCTGGACGTGGTGGATCTTTCAGAGACTGCCGTCATTGTTATTTCCAAATCAGGAAATACCGTGGAACAGATGAGCACCTTCGTATATCTTCGCTCCTTGCTCATTGAGAAGGTGGGTGAAGAAGCTCATCGTTCTCATATGATTATTCTGACTGATGCGGCCAAAGGCGCTTTACGAGATATCGTAAATAAGGAGGGATACCGAAGCTTGCCAGTTCCTGAAGAAGTCGGCGGCCGTTTTTCGGTTTTCACTGAGGTTGGGCTATTTCCGCTGGCCATTGTCGGAATTGACATCAGGGGGCTTTTGAAAGGCGCCGCTGACATGGACAAGCATGACTCTGAACATCTGCCAGAGTACAATATGCCGGCTCTCTTTGCCCTGCTCCAATGTCTCTACTATAAGCGTGGCAAGCATATCTCAGTTTTCATGCCGTATTCCTACTCACTTCGAGAGGTGGGATTCTGGTTTCGCCAGTTGTGGGCAGAAAGTCTGGGCAAGGAGCATGATTTGGATGGAAATGAGCTGCAGGTGGGGCCTACTCCTATTGCCGCTGTTGGTCCCACTGACCAGCACTCCCAGGTTCAGCTTTATATGGAAGGCCCTGCTGACAAGATCTTTACGTTTCTTACGATTGAAAATCCAGGCACTAACGCCACCCTGCCTTCAGCCTATGAAGATATGGAAGGCGTTCATTACCTGAAAGGTCATGACTTTGCTGAGATTTTGGCAGCCGAGCAAAAAAGCACTGCCTATGCGCTGGTTGCCGCCGGACGTCCAAGCGGGCTTATTAGCCTTGAGCGTCTTGATGCTTATCATCTTGGCCAACTCTTTTACTTTTTGGAACTTGCAACTACCTATGCTGGCGCTATCTTTAATATTGATGCCTTCGACCAGCCAGGAGTTGAGACCGGTAAAAAGTATATGTAC
Organism: Patescibacteria group bacterium; assembly: GCA_020696955.1. The sequence goes on from JAJFBK010000001.1 coordinate 1,857, forward strand.
GGCCTACTTGGCCGAGCTGGGTTTGAAGATATGAAAGTTCCAGAAAAAACTAATAGTTACATAATCAACTCTTAATATGCTTATCATTCGCTGGTTTTTAAACGCGCTTGCTCTTTTGGTTGTGGCTAATATCGTTCCTGGTTTCCAGGTTGATTCCCTGGGGTGGGCTTTGGTTGCTGCCTTGGTTCTTGGAATTGCCAACGTAACTATCAAGCCGATTCTTGTCATTTTAAGTTTGCCGATTACTATCCTGACGCTAGGACTCTTCACCTTTGTGATCAATGCCCTCGTGCTGCTGGGGGTTGCCGGGATCCTGGAAGGGTTCTCGATCGACGGGTTTGGGGCCGCCTTGCTTGCGACTCTTGTACTGACGATTATCAGCTGGGGGATTAATGCCCTTCTCAGTCCGTCAAAAGGCCAACCAGCTTCTTAGATTGCCTAGGAAATTGTACGAAATATCCTAGACACGTCTAGGTTGTCGTGTCATACTCAGCTTAGGTTTTCCGTTGGCTTTTTGCCATGCAACATTGACAATATCGATGATTTGTGCTATAGTAGCGCCAATCATCGTACTTGAGGAGAGATATTATGAAGAGGAATACTGTTTTACTGGTAACGAATGTGTTTTGTTGGGCCTTGGTGATGTGGGGATCCTTTGGCGGTTCCCAGCAGCAACCGGCTCAGGTACAAGCACAGACAGCCGGCGGTGAAGGAAATACGGTTAGCCAGTTCATGGCTGCACGTGCCGAGACCAACCGGACCACTGCATTTGCCGTTTGCCAAAATGGCAAATGCGAGGATGTTCCTCTGGTGGTTGCAGCCAACAGCTGCTCTATCGGGGTTCGGAAGAATATGTTAATTCTGGCTAATGACGTTGGTCAGAAAATAAGTGCTGGGGACGCTCTTCAGCTGAGCGTAACTGCTCAAAAGAATGGTGAATCCACATCACTTATTAATGTAACCGTTGCTTCGGTAACAAAGCGGGTTCGCCCATTCTCCACTCCCCAGGGAGCTCAGTTTGTACTTCCGGATCTGCGGTCCGAAGTCGTGGTTGGCGGCGAAACCAATTACTCGGCAGTGACGTATCATGTCACTGTCAACGAAGCGGAAACGCTTCAAAGGCATGCAGGTGACTTTATCACCAAGATACAGGTTAATCGGTAACGGTTTCTCTTGTATTGGTCTGAAGGTAGGAGATTTTTCTCCTACCTTTTTTGTTTTGGCATGTGGTAAAATAAGTGTAATGAAAAAAATCACTACGCTTTTCCGAAAACACACCCATGATCGGGCCATGACTCGGAGTTTGTGGTATCGAAAATGGCATACGAAAACTGTTGGCGAAACCCTTCTTGCTCGGATTTCCCCTCGATCACTTCATCATATCCCGGCCCATCTTCCAGTTCATGTAGGCACTGCTACGACAGCTTTTGCCGTAGCTGCAAAGCTCGCACTCTCAGCCTACATAGCGGTTGCTCTTCCGTTCTTTGGTATTTCCTCGGCCTATGCGGCGGCTCAAACATGGACTTCCAGCGCTGATTGGGAGACCTGGTCACATACCGACACATCAACCGATATCCTGCCTGGTAGCGTCACCCTGCGCGGTACGGGACAATCTGGGTATGTTGTTTTAAAGACAGAGTTAATGCCTTCTGAGCGCTACCAAATGTCGGGGATAGTCGATCCTTCAGACGGAAAGGCGTATCTCTTTGGTGGTGAACAAGCGGATGGCGGAGCTCCAGATTTTGGAAGAAGCGGTCAAATCGTGGAGCATAATCCTGTAACAAACTCGATTTCTGCCCATGCTACAGCTCTTCCAAGCGTACGAAGAAATACGGCGTCAGTCTGGAATGCTGGCACTGATACCGCCTATGTCTTTGGAGGAGAAAATGCAGGAGGACACCTTGATCAGATTTTAGAATTTGACCCAAGTGACGGTTCTCTCGCTACAAAAACAGGAACTCTTACGGATCCCGTTGAAGGTTCGGCGGCTGTATGGAACCCAAACACTGACACGGCTTTTATAATAGGAGGTGCGCTTGGCGGTGGAGTATATTCCGATAAGATTATGGAATACGATCCCGATACGGATGCAGTAACCGATAGGTCTACGGCCCTTCCTGCTACCATGGAACGACCATCTGCGGTATGGAATACCACTACCAATACCATTTTTATTTTTCATGGTACTTCTATATATGAATATAATCCTGCCACTGAGTCCCTTACTACGAAAACCACGGTTCTGCCAGCCGGCGTAGGCAAGGGAACTGCGGTATGGAATCCTCTTACCGGCACTACCTTTATATTTGGAGGGTATAACTCCGGTCAGCTCTCAAGTATTTACGAGTATGACTTTACGGCTGGAACCCTCACCGCAAAAACGGAAACGATACCTGGAGGATTCTGGCAAGGCGCAGCAGTCTGGAACTCGCAAACAGCCACATTTTTCCTTTATGGAAGCGGAGGCAACGGCTCTTCATTCTATGATGAGATTCATGAGTATGACCCGGCAGGAAAGCTTGAAGTTACAGCCACGCTTAGTCTTTCCGATGCATTGATTAGTACCGATATCTCTCCGGATGGAACCTTTGCCTACGTTACAAGTACTGCGGCAAATACGGTCCGCAGGATCCGTACGTCAGATAACACAGTGACAGCCACTATTTCTGTAACTGGAGCCATGGCGGTCAGAATTTCTCCAGACGGAACCTTTGCCTACGTTACTTCTTCAGGCAGTAGCAATGTTTATCGGATCCGTACGTCGGACAATACGGTGACAGCTACAATCACTGCTTCAGGGAGTGCCACCACCACTTTCTTCCCAGGAGCGACAAACATTGATTTTTCTCCCGACGGAACCTTTGCCTACGCAGGAGCAGTTACTGGGGAGCTCAGCCGCATACGAACCAGTGACGATGTGGTTGAGGCTACGATTAGCATTCCTCATACTAATTTTGCGCTAGGCATTAATGATATTGACATTGCTCCAAGCGGCACCTTTGCTTACGTTGCAATTGATGGGGTGGTCTACCGAGTCACCGTTGCGGATGGGTCGATGAGTAAGGTGACGGCTAACTCTCCGGGCAGTACGGGGTACGTGAATGTAGAAATTGCTCCCGATAGCTCTTTTGCTTATCTAAGTAATAGTACTATCTATGAATCCCTTACCCGTATGGATACTTCCAATAATGCTACGACTGACACGACATGGAATTATCCTGGCGGGTATCGGCCTATCAAGTTTGGAAGCACTAGCAGTCAAATTTATACTTCCCGACCCGATAATAATGCGTTTAGCATCGTAAAGACTTCTAATCGAGAAATTAGAGGCGTGGTAACTCCGGCAAGCAATGTTCGCTTCATTGCGGTTGCACCTGATGAAAGCTTCTTTTATTTACAAGGACAAACAGCCGGCTCACTTTACCGGGTTGAACGTTCTCTTCATACTGCCTATGTTCCTTCTGGACAAGCTACTTTTACATATACGCCTCAGGGTGGCCAAACAAATACCTGGGGAACCGCTACGCCAACTAGTAACCTGCCTGCCAACACCACTCTTTCCTTAGAATATTCACAGAACGGATCGTCCTGGACCTCGACTTTGGCCTCGGTTCCGGCTAGTGAGACCCTTTATGTTAAGGCGTCACTAGCAACTTCAAATTCGGCCGTTACGCCTTCGCTGGGAGCGCTGCAAATCTCTTACGATCCAGTGGTGGTGGGAATTGAGGACATTTCACCTGATGGGGGTGAATCATTTCTAATCGGTACAGGCACTGGTTCTGTTTCCCAAGTTCCTATTTCTTGGACTTCGGGAGGAGGCGATCATATTCATCTGCAATATTCAACTAATTCCGGAAGTAGTTGGACCGATATATCAGGAGCTACTTCGCTTAGTGCGGTTACCCAGTCATACAACTGGACTCCGCCTGCAGGAATGAAATCGACCACGGTTCGGGTAAAGGCAATCTTAGAGGATGCCAGCAATGGGTCACTGGATGAGGTTTCTTCGGCTGCCGATTTCACTGTTCATTCCAACGTCACTCCAACCGTCTCGCTTGATGCTCCTTTGGATTCCGCCTCGGTTACGGCTGGAAGCGTGCAGTTCACAGCCGATATTGCTGATACTGACACGGAAGACACGAATACTGCGGACTTCCAGCTAGCCACGGACAGTGGCTTCAACACTATCGTGGATTCCGTGACTGCCCAGTCTGTTACCATGGGCTCGGGAAGTGGAGAATTCTCCCACTCGTTTTCTCTGAATCCAGTTTCTACCACTACGTATTACTGGAGAGTGCGGACCACTGATGGCCACGGTGCAGTTTCGGCCTGGGCAACGACGCGCACGTTTACCATTACCGTGGCTGACCCTAATCAGGATCCAGCAGCTTCTGGGTTAGGACCGGCTGGGTACATAGATGGTTCCAGGAAAAATGACGATACTCCTTCTTTGACTTTTTCTCTTACAGATCCTGATCTGTCTGATACTGTGCGTTATCAAATTCAAATTGATACCAGCACGGCGTTTGACGATATCATCGTTGATTTTACTTCCGGACTTCAAGCTCAAGGTGATGCAGCCTTTCAAGTGGGGCAAGCGGCAGGAAGTGGAACGTATGCAGTGGGCAGCCAAGGACAAACGCTCCCGGACGGCCCCTATTACTGGAGAGTAAAAGTTATTGATGAGAACGGTGGCCAATCTGCTTGGGTGAGGCCTTAAGATTTTAATAAAAATGACCTCACCCGTGAAGGTGAGGTCAAGTAAGTGGCAAAACGAGTGTATTGCCAGGAATGGCATCCTTTATCCTATGGTTTAGGATGGAGGATTATCTTCAGCTATGGTATAGAGCCAAAGATTAGCGGTTAAGTAATCTTTCCTATTCCATTTCACATGGCCATCGGCCCAGAGGACGTTTGCTCCTTCAAGGTGTCGTTTAGAGACAATGTTTAGGTTGTCATCGACAGCGGCTGTAGCAGGGATTGGCGGTGGAACGAAAAACTTTTCGCCGTCTACTACCATGATTGTTCTAGTAGGGTCCGGTACTGCTGATTCGCTAACAGCGTAATCGGCAGCTCCCAGTCCTTGCGGCTCGTTGTTTATAAAGATGCCATTATAGGCATACGGGTCATCGACTGTGGCTACCTCGGTGGGACACCGAAATATTTGCCTGCTTTTTATGTGTGGCTGAAGGATCTCGCTCCATTTGACCATGCTGGTCGTGTCCAAAACGCCTTTGTACGAACCGGGGTACTTAGCGTCATAGTCTTGGGTATACATTTGTATTGCGATGCCAAACTGGCGCATGTTACTCATACAAGAAGCTCGTCTCGCGTTTTCACGTGCCCTAGAATATACAGGAAAAATCATGCTGGCCAAGATTGAGATAATCGCAATGACCACCAACAGTTCTATGAGGGTGAACCCCTTCCGTCTTCTCATTCTCATGAGTGTCCTTTGTAAAGCTTCACCCACCTAAATGCTTGAGCATTTTGGTTGCTTGCGGGATTTTTTAGTTAAGCACCGACAGTATGCAGCTAAAATCCTAAAAAGTCAATCCTTTAAGCCCTTTTCGCATTACGGCACACTGGTCTGGGGATCCTGTAATCAATAAGATTGAAATAAGTATTTTACACCTTGAGTAACCTGGCCCATTCGGCTAAAGTAGATGGGTACTATCCGTAACGCTATTTGCATGCATACCATTTACTCCATCCACGCTCGTGAAATTCTGGACTCCCGTGGAAATCCTACCGTCGAAGTCGAAGTTGCCCTCTCTGATGGTTCTTATGGACTGGCTGCCGTACCAAGCGGCGCATCTACCGGAAGCCATGAGGCGGTTGAACTTCGTGACGGTGAAGCTCGTTACGGCGGAAAAGGGGTTCTGCGTGCTGTTGAAAACGTTAATACTATCTTGCACGAAGCCTTGGCTGGCAAAGAGTTTGACCAACAGAGCCTCGATGCAGAGATGATCAAGATTGACGGAACTGAAAACAAGGGAAAGCTAGGAGCCAATGCCATCCTCGGTGTCTCTCTGGCTTTTGCCCATGCTGTCGCATCCAGCACCGAAACCCCTCTCTACGAATATTTTCAGGAGATCAGTAATACCGATTCTCTTCGCCTGCCAGTACCGATGATGAACATTCTAAATGGCGGAAAGCACGCTGAGAATTCTACTGACCTTCAAGAATTCATGATCATGCCAGTCGGCGCTCCTTCGTTCAAAGAGGCGCTTCGCTATGGCGCCGAAACGTTCCATGCCTTGAAAAAGATCCTTGCTTCTCGTGGTCTTAATACTTCGGTGGGTGATGAAGGTGGCTTTGCTCCTTCCCTTCCTTCAAACGAAGGTGCTCTTGAGATCATTATGGAAGCTATCAAGCAGGCTGGATTTGAGCCTGGAAAAGACATTTGTATCGCCATCGATGCAGCCGCCAGCGAGCTTTATGAAGACGGAGTCTACAACCTGGCCGTTGAAGGCAAGAAGCTTACCAGCGAGCAAATGGTTGACCTGTATGCTAACTGGGTTGAAAAATATCCAATCATTTCCCTGGAAGACGGATTGGATGAAGATGACTGGGCTGGTTACAAGTTGTTAACTGAGCGTCTTGGTGACAAGCTTCAGATCGTTGGTGACGACCTATTCGTGACGAACGTGAAGCGCTTGAAGCGTGGCATTGATGAGAAGTCTGGAAACTCCATTCTTATCAAATTAAACCAAATCGGAACTATTTCTGAGACCATCGACGCCATCAAGATGGGAAATGAAGCTAAGTTTACCTCGATCATTTCTCACCGTTCAGGTGAAACCGAAGACACTACCATTGCCGACTTCGTAGTAGGGCTTTCAACTGGGCAGATCAAGACCGGATCTCTTTGTCGTTCTGAGCGGGTAGCCAAATACAACCAGCTGCTTCGCATTGAAGAAGAGCTTGGGGAAAGTGCAGTATTTGCCGGTAAAGAAGCCTTCAACCACACAATCGCCTAACTATGAATCCAGTAACCCTCATCATCCTCGACGGTTGGGGGTACCGCGAGGAAGTGGTTCACAACGCCGTAGCTGAGGCCAACACTCCAAACTTCGACAAACTGTGGAAGGAAAATCCGCATACCCTACTGGAAGCGAGTGGAGAATACGTGGGTCTTCCAGAAGGTCAGATGGGAAACAGTGAGATCGGCCATACTACCATTGGAGCTGGAAAGGTCATTGCCACTGATCTGGTTCGGATCAATAAAGCGGCCAGGGAGGGTGAATTTGCTACCAATCCGGTTTTTCAGCAATTGTTTTCTCATGTAAAAGAGCATGGTTCCACTTTGCACATTCAAGGGCTTATCAGTCCGGGTGGAATTCATAGCCATAGCGAGCACCTCTATGCTTTTCTGCGGGCTGCCAAAGAGGCTGGCGTTGAAAAAGTGGCCATCCATGCCTTTACTGATGGACGGGACACTCCTCCACGAAGTGCGGCACTATACTTGAAAGAGCTGGAAGCGGTGCTTGAGGAAGTGGGCATTGGCCATGTGGCTACGGTTTCCGGTCGTTTTTACGCCATGGATCGTGATAATAACTGGCATCGCCTGGAGAAGGCTGAAGCGGCTTTCTTTAAAGCTGAGGGCACTACTCGTTCCGGCAAGGCTTCGGCCGCTGTTGAGGCCGCCTACGCTACCGAGGGGCTCGATGAGCACCTTGAGCCAATGGTTATTTTGGACACGAACGGGAATAAGTACCCGATTGCCAAAAATGACGCCATTTTCCTTTTCAACTTCCGCTCTGACCGTGTACGGATGCTTTCTCGAAAGCTGATAGAGCGAACCACAGATTTGAACGTACTTTTGGCCAGCATGACTGAGTATGATCCGAGCTTGAACCTTTTGGTGGCATTTCCTCCCATTACCATTGAAACGACACTTGGCGCCGAGGTTTCCAAGGCAGGTCTTACCCAGGCCCACATTGCTGAGACCGAAAAGTTTCCTCACGCCACCTATTTCTTGAATGGCGGAAAGCAGGATCCTCATGAGGGCGAGGAGCACGTGCTGCTCGAGAGCCGCAAAGACGTTGATACCCATGATAAGGCTCCCAAGATGCGAGCCGAGGCCATCGCTGATGCCGCCGTGGAGCGACTGCGAAAGAGCGTTGATTTCATCTTCATCAATTTTGCCAATCCTGACATGGTGGGGCATACGGGAAACAAGAAGGCAATTGTAGAAGCTTTGGAAGAAGTCGACATGCAGCTGGGAAAGGTCGTAGAAGAAGCCTTGCGTCATCAAGGAATCGTTCTGATAACGGCTGATCACGGCAACGCCGAAGTAAACGTTGATCCTCAGAGCGGCGAAGTCCATACCGCCCATACCATCAATCCGGTGCCATTTATCCTGGTTGGAAAAGAAGTTGAGTTGAAGACCGGCACCTTGGCGGACATCGCTCCCACGGCACTTGAGTTACTGGGAATAACACCCCATGAGACCATGACTGGTACCAGCCTTATCGCCTAGCACGAAAAAACCTGGCCTCTGCGGTCAGGTTTTTTATTCGGCTATTATTCTTAGCTCAGGGCGCTTGCTCAGGGCTTCGTAATTGTGCCGGGTGGCTATGGAGAGCTTCATGTTCCCAATCTCTTCCCAGGCAAACCAGCCTACTTCCTTGCAGGTGGCTGGCTCACGAATAACCGGTTCGCCGGACACGAGGGCAGCTGTATAGGCGATTGCCAGCCAGTGCTGTTTTTCAGCGGGAATCAGGTGATTGCAGATATCAACCAGGCGTTCAATTCTGATTTCGATACCAAACTCCTCCTTGATTTCCCGAATAAGGGCTTCTTCTAGGTCTTCTCCAAACTCAAGTTCACCTCCGGGAAATTCCCAGTGGTTCGATTCGTTGGGGGTCTTGTCACCACGAAGGGCAAGGAGGGCCTTTCCTTCTTTATTAAAAATAATTCCTCCGACGCCTACACCGATGTAATCAGTTCCTGGTTTCATGAAATGAGCATAAGTGATAAGCGCCAGATGAACTGTAAGGCTCATAACAAGCGAACTTGTTGACAGATGCAACTAATTTGCATATAGTTGCATCATGAATAACAGCTCATCATTACTTTCGACTCTCTCCGGCTCCGGTCATAGACTGACCCCTGTTCGTCGAGCCATCGTTACTTTTTTTGATGCAGTAAGAAAGCCCGTACCCGCCGAATCCGTACTTTCTTATTTGGAAGAGAAAGAACTTCATCCTAATAAGACCACTGTCTATAGGGAATTGGAGTTTTTGAAAAAGAACGGCATTATCGCCGAGCTTGATTTTGCTGAAGGTAAAAAACGGTATGAGCTTGCCTCGCATGGCCATCACCATCACTTGATCTGTACCAGCTGCAACGATATCGAAGCCGTTCATATCAAGGAAGAGAATCTGCATGCCGAGGAATCTAAAGTGCTAGAAGAAAAAGGCTTCAAAGTAACTCGTCACATGCTTGAGTTTTTCGGACTCTGCAAACGGTGCCAAAAGTAATTTATTGTATGAAAAAATCCACACGAATTCGCATAGCTATCCTTGGGCTTCTTACCACCTTCATTGCTCTGGGAGTAGTATTTTCCCAGAGTCTTACCAAGAACGACGATAAAATAACCGTAGCTGCTAGCTTTTATCCACTGGGGCATTTTGCTGAAAAGGTTACGGGGGACTTGGCTTCCGTAAAAGTCATTACGCCGGCCGGCATTGAACCGCATGACTTCGAGCCTACCGCTCAAGACATCGTTACGGCTTCCGAGGCGGACCTCTTTTTCTATAACGGTAACGGGCTCGATCCATGGACTGGGCGCCTGGTCCGAAGCGGGCCTTCGCTTTCCATGTCTGATCATTTGGCTTCTGTGACTACTCAAGATGATGGTCACGATCACGAGCACGCTGAGGAAGAGCAAGCCCCTGATCCTCACTTTTGGCTCGATCCGGTAAACGCCCAAAAAGAGGTAGAGCTTATTCGTGACGCCTTGATAGATGTCGATCCTCAAAATGCTGCGACCTATCGAGCAAATGCCGAGTCTTTCATCTCTGATCTTCAGGCCTTGGACAACCGATTCAAAACTGGGCTAGGTTCTTGCAGGGTTCGAGAGGCTTTCACTTCACATGCTGCTTTCGCCTACATGGCCAAGCGTTATGATTTCACGATGACCCCAATTGCCGGTCTTTCTCCTGAAGCAGAACCTGCTGCCAGACATATTGCTGATTTGTCGGTTGCCGCCAAGGCAAAAGGCATTAAGTATATCTTTATGGAAGCCCTGGCTAGTCCTCGAATTTCCCAGACCTTGGCGCAAGAAGTAGGTGCTGAAGTGCTCGTTCTTGATCCCTTGGAGGGACTTTCTGAAAGTGATCTGAAAGCTGGGAAAACCTATGTTTCAGTGATGGATGAAAATCTGAAGAATCTGCGGTTAGCCATGGAGTGTAATTAAAATGAAAGATACGTCTGTCATTGAACTTAGAAATGTTAGCTTTTCCTTTGGGGAGGAGCGGGTCTTGGAAGATGTTTCGTTCACTGTGAGCCAAGGGGACTATATCGGTCTTATCGGTCCAAACGGGGGCGGAAAGACTACGCTTCTGAAGCTTATTCTTGGTCTACTCCAGCCAACGGCCGGAGAGGTGGTGCTTTTTGGGCGCTCGGCGGCCAGCTCTAAAGAACGGTATAAAATCGGATACGTTCCACAAAGAGTCTCTCAGCTGGATCATTCTTTTCCGGCCACTGTTCGTGAAATAGTCCGTTCGGGTCGTACGGCGAGACGGGGCTTCTTGAAAGGGTTCTCGCTTGAGGATCAGAAAGCCGTGGATCGAGCCATGAAGGTGACGGGAGTGGAGTCATATCAGGATCGTCTGGTCGGACAACTCTCAGGAGGCCAACGGCAGCGGGCGTTCATAGCCCAAGCCTTGGCGGCTGAGCCCCAGGTACTCATCTTGGATGAGCCGACCGTCGGTGTCGACGCTGCTTCCCAGGAAGCTTTCTACACCTTTCTCCAAGAAATGAACCAAAAAATGGGACTTACCATTATCCTGGTTTCCCATGACCTTGAGGCGGTCTCTTCAGAGATCGGATCGGTCCTTTGCTTGAACCGGACCTTGGCCATACACGGCTCTCCGGAAGACATCCTGCACCATCATGGGGGCTTGCACCATTTGTATCATCACCATTAATCATATGCTTGAAATCTTCCAATACGATTTTATGGTCCGGGCTTTCATTGCCGGTATTGCCATAGCCTTGATCGCCCCGGTGATAGGTTCTTATCTCGTGGTACGCAGGTATTCTCTTATCGCTGATACTTTGGCCCATGTTTCTCTTACCGGTGTGGCGGTTGGCTTTCTGACTGGCATAAACCCGCTCATTACGGCCATAGCCGCTTCGGTTATTTCTTCGGCGTTGATTGAGAAGCTCCGAAGTGAGAAAAGAATACAGGGCGAGACTTTGCTTGCACTCTTCTTGAGTGGAAGCCTGGCTTTGGCTACGGTACTTATTAGTTTCGGGCCTGGACTTAACGCTTCGTTATTCAGTTATCTTTTCGGAAGTATAGCCACGGTTACGGTAAATGATATCTGGCTTATTGTCGGGTTGGCAATCGTTGTGGGGCTGGTTGTCACTGCTTTTTACAAGGAACTTTTTTCGGTTTCCCTTGATGAAGAACTGGCTGCTGCCAGCGGCCTGCCCGTTAAAGCCTTGAATCTCATGCTTCTTGTACTAACCGGTATCACGGTATCGCTTTCTATGCGTATCGTGGGAATTCTTTTGATTGGGGCTTTGATGGTCATTCCGGTAATTACGGCCATGCAATATAAAAGGGGGTTCGCCACTACTATGGGGCTAAGTGTTCTCTTTTCGGTAGCGTCCGTAATGAGCGGGCTTTTTCTTTCCTATTATTTTGGCTTGGCCAGCGGAGGCGTCATTGTCCTCATCGCTTTGGCATTCTTTTTTGCCAGCTTGTTCATCAATGAGGAATAACCTAGACTTAAGCCATGTCACACCTTTCTTTCATTGAATTGTCACAAGAGAATCTTCTGCACAACATCCGTTCGTTTCGGGCTTTCATTCACCCTGAAACCAAACTAATGGCCGTTCTCAAGGCAAATGCCTATGGCCACGGAGCCGTGGAATGCGCTCAGATCCTAGAGAATGAGGTCGATTTTTTTCAAGTCGATGACCTGCTAGAGTTGCAACGACTGCGCACCGTAACCCAAAAGCCCGTCCTTGTCCTGGGATATGTGGCGGATCATGAGCTGGAAGAAGCGATTACCCTTAACGCTACCCTGGCTGTTTATGATACGGATCGGCTCCTCGCATTGAATGGCCTTGGTGCGAGACATTCGAAAACTATATCTGTCCATCTAGCCTTTGACTCTCTGCTTGGCAGGGAAGGCTTTATGCCTGAACAGGCCGATGAACTGCTCCGGCTTCTTAACGATCTGCCAGGAGTAAGAGTGGAAGGGGTTTATTCTCACTTTGCCAATATTGAAGATACGTCTGATTTTTCGCATGCCCAAAAACAGATAGATACTTTTGCCCAGGTTATCCAAGCCTTCAAGCAAGCCGGTCATGAGGTAATGAGCCATATATCGGCTACCTCAGGCATGTTGGCTTATGAGAAAAATGAAAAGGTTCACGACATTGCCCGGATCGGGATTGGACTCTACGGCATGTGGCCGTCAGAAGAACTACGCCAAAAATACGAGAGCTCAGAAGTCTCGTTAAAGCCCGTACTTCGTTGGATCAGCCATGTGGCCCAGGTTAAGACCTTACCGATTGGCAGTACCGTAGGATACGGGTTGAGCCATGTGACTACTCGCCCTACTACTATTGCGCTTATACCCCAAGGCTACAGCGATGGCTATGACAGGGGCTTAAGCAATTACGGAGAAATTTTGATTCAGGGAAGCCGTTGCAAGGTGCTTGGACGAGTTGCCATGAACATGTTTGTGGCCGATGTCTCGCATCTCAAAGAAGTTACGAGAGAAGACGAAGTAGTGCTGCTGGGATCTCAAGAAGGAGAAGCGATAAGTGCCGAGGAGGTAGCCGAAAAGATCGGTACCATCAACTATGAAATCACTACCAGAATCTCACCCTTATTGCCTCGAGTTTTTTAGTTTTTAAAACTCTTTACAAACGAATTCTTTTTGGTATTGTTGAGTAGAGATGTGGAAAGGGCGGCTGTCCGCATATGCCGTCTGAGAGGGTTCTTAAGTGGCCCTGACCAATGTCTAAGGCAGGCGTTTAAAACAGTACGAAAGTACTTGCCGAGGACTTGGGCGTGCCAATTCCAAGAACGCGGATCAGCGGAATTGGTCGGGTTATTAACCCGTAAATGTCACTTGCCAGACACTTTGGCAATGATTAAATCGCGTTACGCATCTCACTTTTGTTAATATCGTTGCAGCCAGCCTGCAGCGATATTTTCGTTTAAAGCCCTTTTAGAAAAGGGTATTGGCCAACGCCAAATCCTCATGAGTATCGATTTCCACCCAGGTTTTTCCGGTAATATCTACGATGCCAAACTGTTCTCCCATTTCGAGGAGGCGATCATAGGCGGATTCGTAATAAAGCTGATGCGAGGCAGGATCTTCGGCCATTTCTTTCAAGATTGGAAAGAGTCTGGTTGCGGTATCGGCTGTAATTTTTTCCATGCCAATAGATTCACCGGCAGCAATGCTTGGATCAATGTCCTTGCCAATGTTGATGACTACATTTTCAGCGTCCACCCGGACTTTTACTTCCTCAGCGTCCAGATTGATATTGGTATCCACAGTAAAGGCTGAGCGTGGAGACTCAAGCAGGGCCTTAAGAATTGCTGGTTCAAAAACAACGTCGGCATCAAACTTTACAAAATCACTTTCTCCGATGGATTCTTTGGCGAGGTGGAGAGAGTAGCCAGTGTTGGTAGTAAGATACTCGTTGTTGCGCACATACATAACTGAAAGATCCGGAAAAGTCGAAGAGATGAAGTCCTTGAGGTATTCTTCCCGGTATCCAGTCACGATGATTATTTCGGTAATGCCAGCTTCTCTGATTGCCTTGATCATTCGCTCCATCATAGGGACGCCGGATACTTCGATCAATGATTTTGGCTTCGTGTCGGTGTGGGGACGGAGTCGACTTCCAATACCTGCGGCAAGAATTACTGCTTTCATGGCTTATTTTTTAATGGGTGCGAGAAGTTTCTCAGGCGCATGCTCTACTTGGTATCCACGTGTTATGAGTCTTTGTGCCACTATGAGTACTTGGCTGACGGCTAAAATCCATAGGACGGCTCCCAATTGGTTGAAAAGAGCTCCGACAGCCGTGAACATCACAAGCTCGGCTTCCTCAACTTCAAGAATTACTCGGTTCTGAATAAGAAAAAGCTTTATTTTGCCCCAAAAAGTGGTGGCAAGCTGTTTTCGATGGGCTTCTATCTCCGTATAAAGGTTCTCAGTGTATTCTTTTGACTTGGTTAGGTACTCTTTGTCTTTAGAAACTTCGGAGAACACCGTTATGTATTTGATGTAGAAGCGATAGGTGAAGAAGAAAGAGGCAATGTAGCCGAGGAAGACATAAAGAACGTCTCCGGTTGCGCTGTATGTGGCCCAGGCCAAGGAAGCGGTGATGGCAAAGACCTTAAAAAAGTCGATGGTCTTATCTAAGAAGCTTCCAAAAGCCGAAGAAAGCCCCGTGCTTCGGGCTACTTGTCCGTCCAAGCAGTCCAGTACATAAGAGATAGGGAAGGCGATGGCGGCATAGAGAAGATGGTTTGGATAGTCCAAAAAGAGGCTGAAACAGGCAAAGAGGAAGACTATGAAGCCAGATACAGAAATGACGTTAGGAGTAAGCCAGGGCATTCTTAAGACTGCCGGCAAGAGAAGGTTGGCAATCTTTGGCATAAAAAGGTCTGCCCAGTTGCTGAAGTAATAAGGCCCGTATACTCGTTTTGGTGGTGTGATAGGAGTGGACATGGAGACCTAAGACTTAAGAAGTAAAGCTTTTTGTGCTCTCATAAGGTTTGAGCGTTTGCGGGGAACGGTAACTGCTTCCCGAAAATGATCCAGAAAAAGCAGCAGCTCATTTTTGCTGATTTCACCGATGGTGGATATTTGGAAGGCTTTTTCTTGGAATGGTCCTTTGCCGCCATAAATGACGATATTCTTTTCCTTCAAGTTCTTGTTAAGCTCTTCATAGCTTAAGTGGTGTGGCAGGTAGATCGTTGTCAAAACTGAGCTCATGTCTAATTCTTCGATGACAAACCGAAATCCAAGATCCTTCATGGCCAGCCGTACAAGACGAGCGTATTCTTTGATTCTCTTGTTACGCCTAACGATTCCTTCTTTCAAGATGTTTCCCAGAGCTTTTTCCAATGCGAAAAAGAGTTGGACTGCCGGGGTGTTAGGAGTCTGCAGTTTCGTGGTGCTGAAATGATAGAACTTATACAGATTCAAGTAAGAAGTTCGAGGTTTTATGTCAGATACGGCTTGAAATGAAGTTCTTTTTCCGATTATGAACGAGAGGCCAGGCAATGATCCGATGGCCTTGGATGCTGAGGCGGAGCAGAAATCGATGTTACAGCTCTTGATATCGATGACTTCGGCACCAGAGCTGCTGACGGTGTCTACGATGTAAAGGGTATTTGTCTGGTTGCAAAGAGCCCCGATTTCCTCAATTGGATTCAGCATTCCCGTGCTGGTTTCATGATGCACGATGGCGAGGGCCTCAATGCTGTGAAGCTTTATATAGGTTTCAATGGCTTGAATATCCATGCGCTGCCCCCATTCGTATCTGAGGTGGAAGGTGTTGTCGTTGTGGAGAGATGAAATCTCATGGAGGCGTTCACCGAACTCGCCATTGCTTACGATAAGGATCCTCTTATCCCCGATAGCCGAGGAAAGGATGGTCTCATTGGCAGCAGTTCCGGAACCGGTAACTACAACTGGATAATATTCCAAATCGTCTTCCTGTCCGAAAAGGGCAAGAAGGTTCTGGTTTATTCTAGAAAGAAGGATAGAAAAGTCTTCTTCGCGATGTCCGATTTCATGCTCGTTACGACTTACGGCGTCTCTGACGTTTTTGGCAACATGAACCGGTCCTGGACAAAAGAGACGGGATTTTTTGGCAATAGTAAGAGGAATGATGGGGGTTTCCATGGGTGACTGGCGTTAGGTTGCAGCTACACCCCAGCGATAGGTGAGCTCATCAATAAGTAATCAATAACTATAGCACAGGTAACAAAAAAATTCCAGAGTTTACCGCTGGGTTCAGCATTTATGCTAAAGAGAGGGGTTATTGTTCTTCAGTATAGACTTAGTTGGCTGATTTCGCAATCTGATCTGGTAGGGAGGCTCATTTTTCCTTTTTGTGAGCCTTATTTGAGAATGCGAAAGCTGGTATATAAGGCAGTGGCTTCCGGGTCGTCAGTAACGACTATTTCCAAGACGTGGCCGGAGGGGCTTTTTACCAAGTAAAAGGTGGATAGATCCTTTGCATCTTCTGGAGGGGCTATCATGTATCCGTCCCTGCCTGCCACTGCGGTAGGAATGAGTTGAACCTTTTCTGGGTCACTTGCCCCAAACTGGGCCTTGATGTCGGTGGCTGTGAAGGGGATCTGGAGGGCGTGCACTGAAAAGAGAGAGTCACCTGCAGATTGTCGGTTAGTACTGGCCAAGACATTTTCGGAGCTTGGGGCAATCTCAGCCTCGGCTGCATTTCCGATAGAAGCCTTAAGTATAACCGTAGGAGGGTAGTCAAACGTGTATCCGTATTGCGAATTTTGATAGGTCTTAGCCGTTTGGCTCAAATCGGTGTCTAGTGGAGGGTCCTGGATTGGAGCATAAAAGAATCCTTTGAAAGAGTCAGACCATCGTATGAGCTCATGGGTGAAGCCATCAGGTTGGACTTGCATGCATCGTGCGTGCCTCTCTTCACTCTCGGTGGGATGAGGCATGTCTATTCGTGTTGCTCCATGGCGGTAGTCGGGGATGATTTGCCTCCAGCATTCAATCGACTTTCCGTGTACTAGGTGCGCTCCAAAATAGGCAAGTGCACCTATAAAAAGTGTCACAAGGAAGATGGTGAGTAATTTTCTTACTATGATCATGCCACCACTATAGCCCGATGCTAAAGAAAAGAAAGAAAGCTTGAATACTAAGGTAGGGTAATTTGTTTCGTGCCAACAATTACTGCGTTACCGCCAACTTTTACGCCATCAGCCAGGTCAACATAGATTTTTCCAGCTTTGCCAATGATATATCCTTGCTCTATGACAAAATTCTTTTTTGGTGATAATCCATGATGAGCCAAGTAGCTTCCAAGGGCTCCAGCGGCGATTCCAGTGATCGGGTCCTCATTGAGGTCAAAAATGGGATTGAATTGCCGGGCATG
>JAJFBK010000002.1 GCA_020696955.1 Patescibacteria group bacterium
TACTGCTGAGCATGAACGGTCGGCTGAAGTGTGATATATTTGCTTTGTAATCAATGTTATTCGTGTAGCTGTACCCCATGATCTTATATGGCCGAGAAGTAGAAAGAAGCAAGGTTGTGATTGTCGCGGTAATGATACTTGCCCTCATCTCTTTAATCGTTGCTGCGGCTTTTTACCGCAAGCAAAAAGAAACAGACGACGTGGCGGTAGTCGAAGCGACCCTTAGCCCCACTGTCAGTCCAACCGTTACTCCCGTTCCCGAAGCTACGCCGCTCCAAGAGCCTTCAATCATTCCTAGTCCGACAAGTGAAGTGACTCCTAGTCCCTCGGCCACTCCTGTCTCCGGGACTCTTACTCCTCGCCAAGAGGCGGAAGCCGCTTACCAGGCAAAGGATTATTCAAAGGCAATCGAACAATACAAGCTGGCGATTGAAGGGCAATCCAACCCAACCGAGTTGGCCACTCTCTGGAATCTGCTCGGCAATAGCTACCGGGAGAACGTGAAGCCTGACGATGCCTTAAAAAGCTACGACCAAGCTATCAGCTTCAACAAGCAGCTAGGCGATGCATACTTGAACAAGGCGGCCATTCTTTGGGGGCAGGACCAACAAGATGCTGCAAAGGGAGTGCTGCAAACGGCATTGGATGCAAAATCCACCAGGGAATCCGATATCCGAAATCTCTTATCAGTCTATGAAGTAAGGTCTCGATGAAAAAAATAGTATCTTCTCTCTTATTTGCTTTCCTTATTATTGGCGCTCCGCTTTTAGCCCAAGGCCATGCCATTTCAGGTGAACCACCAGGGTTTACTCCTTCCATGGTTATTTCGGATCCTGTCTTTTTGAATAGCAATTCAATGAGCGCCGAGGATATCCAAGCCTTTCTTTCTAGTAAAGGAAGCTGGTTGGCAAGCTACGTTATTCCTGAGTATGTCAGCGTTCCTTACCTCTGTCGTGATGAAGTCGGTAACAACGTTACGAGGTATGTGGATGCTCGTCAGTGGCACGTAGGGGGATTTCCAGTTTATGGAATGCGACCGGCTGATGTTATCGCTGAGCGTTCCAAAGCCATCGGTGTCAACCCGCAAGTGATCCTTGCGCTTGTTGAGCGAGAAAGCAGCGGAATCCGTCGTTCAGTCCCTACTTCTGATTTTACGAGAGCCTGGCCTATTTTCTACAACTTTGACGAGACCATGGCTACTCATGGATACGGATGTGAGCAGGCAAGGACGATCGCGAGCGAATACGGAGGGGCAGGACTCCAGTTTTCTTACGGTATTTTCAATTTACGAAACAAGTACAACCAAACCACGAACTGGCAGGTTCCGATTACGATTGACGGAGTTACTTTTACTCCTGAAAGCCGAGCCACTCGTGTGATGTATATCTATACTCCGCACATCCATACCGGAAACCATAACTTTTGGTATTTCATGATCGTTTGGTTCGGAAGCACGCCGCCAGCGCCGTATGCCGCTGTTCTTTCTAAGGGAGCAGATGGAACCGTCTATCTTATTGATGACGGAGGCAGATGGCCGATGACAGGCAGGGGATTTGTCGGGTGGGGATTCTCATGGGGAAGCGTGGGCGCATTGTCGGCTGAGCAGGAAGCCTTGCCGGTAAAAGCCACTATTACTCACTTGGCTTTGGCGGGTGACGGAACGGTGTACGTAATGGACAGGGGAAAGAAGCGCATGGTGACTTCTCCACGGGCATTTGAACGTGCCCGACTTAACTGGGGCGACCTTTCCAGGGTCTCAGATACCATCTTGAACAAAATTGCCCATGGCCTGCCAATGCATGAATTGGTAATGCCAACCAATGGTGATGGAACCGTATACGTTGCTACCGAAGGTGCACTTTACCCGATTGGTGGGGACGCATTCAATAATTCCTGGAGATACAATTTCAATGAAGTGGGAAAGGTTCCTGGATATGTAACTGCTAACCTTGCCATGGCTCCAGAGTATAGTCGATTGGCCTTGCCTGCCCGAGGAGACGGAACCGTATTCTTGGTGGATCGCGGTATCGGTTATCCGGTAAGTGGCCCAGTCGCATCAGCTTGGAGGCTTGATCTTTCCAAGATCCGGACCATCAATGCCGCTCTGCTTGATGAAAAGGGGGCTGGAGGACGACTCGGAACCCTTGTAAAGCAGGAGGGCGGAGACGGAACCATCTATCTGGTTGAAAATGGGCAAAAGCTTCCTATCTCAAGTTCTGCCTGGAAGTCTCGAGGGTACAACTTCTCAAACGTCCAAACCATGTCAGCCAGCCTGCTGAGCACATTGCCAACTGGATCGGTGCTGAAATAATATGGGATACGCACGACGGGTGGCCTATAATACCGTAATTCAGATAGGCGGCCGGTTCATTACCACTGCCGTCTCTCTGGCCACGGTAAGCTTCCTAAACGGTGGGCTCTACGCTGAAGGGTGGGGACTGTATGTCGCAGTCACCACCTTTCTTGGGTTTTTCTCAGTCATTGCCGACATGGGAATCAACCTGCTCTATCTGCAGGAAATTTCCAAGTACCCTGAACGTGGCGAGAAAGTTACGGCAACCTTTCTCGGTTTTCGTCTGGTAACGGCAATTGTCATATTTGCTTTTGCCCCGCTTATTGCCCATTTCATTCCCGTATACCAACCGCTGACCACGGCCATATGGATTGCCAGTTTAGGGCAGTTTTTCCTGATACTTAACCAGATTTTCGTCAGTATTTTTCAGGCAAACTTGCAGATGGCTAGAGCCATGGCTACCGACATCATAGGAAGGGTTCTGATTCTGGTCGGGGTGATCGCCGTATTTAAATATGTTGGTTCCAATCAGCTGGAAGCCGTTCTTTGGGTGGTTGCCGGAGGAAGCCTTTTGAACATGATTTGTTCTTACGTCCTGGCTCGTCCGTTTCACAAAATCAGAATTTCCTTTGACTTTTCGGTATGGCCCTCCATTTTTATAAGGGTACTTCCATTGGCTGCCATGTCAGTGCTTGGCATGATTCATTTCAAGGCTGACAGCGTCATTCTTACCTTTTACAAACCTGCGATAGACGTGGGAATTTATGGAAATGCTTACAAGATCATGGAGGTAATGGTTACCTTGCCGGCCATGTTTGCCGGAGGACTTTTTCCAGCCATGAACCAAGCCGTCTTGAAAAAAGATCCTAGTTTTTCATCCTTTATTCAAAAAGCCTTCGATTTGTTGCTGTTTGCTGTCGTGCCCTTGATTATGGTGATGGTGGTCTTGGCGCCTTATCTAATGGGGCTTTTGACCCGTACCAATGTCTTTGAGGCTGCCAGGTCCTTGCAAATTCTTTCTTTCGCTCTTGTGCCGCTTTTTGTCGGTTCCCTGATCGCTCACGTGCTTATTGCCTCTGAAAAACAGAAAGAGCTGAGCGTAGTTTCCCTTATTGCCGTGATTATGAACATTGGTCTCAATATCTTGCTCATTCCTCACTACAGTTACTATGGGGCAGCAGTGGCGACTTTGACCACTGAGTTCCTTACCGTTGTCATGACCATGTGGCTGATCCTCAGGACTTTGAAGTTCCTTCCTTCGTTCCAGGTTCTAAAATCGGTTATTCCTATCGGTGGGACAGTGGTTGCGCTGGTGATTTTGGGCGAGCGCTTCCTGTCCGACCTTTATCTTCCTTCTTTTCTTGAGGCGCCTCGCTTGGTGCAGGCTTTCGTTATTACCGGAAGTGGCCTGGCCCTGATAGTGCTTTATATGCTGCCATTCGTACTGTTTCGTCAGATGCCGGCAGTGGTCCAGGATAGGGTTAACCAGCTGCGTAAGAAGTTTTAGTATGGCTGATTCGCTTCCCCTTATTTCTGTTTTGATTCCGCTCTACAATCAGGGGGCATATGTGATAGAAGCGGTTTCCAGCGTAATGGCCCAGGACTATCCAAACGTTCAGGTGATCGTGGTGAATGACGGCTCATCTGATGATTCTGAGATCCGTATGCAGGAGTTGGTAAAAAAATATCATTCCCTTATCTATATTAGTCAGGAAAATGCCGGGGTGGCTAAAGCTTGTTCTGCAGCTTTGGCTGAGGCCAAGGGGGAATACGTACTTCGATTGGACGCCGATGACTACATTCCCGCAGACTATCTTTCCAAGCTTCATGCCTGCCTTTCCGTGGCTGGCCCCAAGGTCGGATATGCCTATTGTGATGCGCATTATGTTGGCGCTCGTGAAGGAATATCAAAAGCTCGAGAATACTCGCTTCTTCATTTGGCCCAGGAAAATTACATTCATGTTTCAGCGCTGGTCCGAATGTCTGCCCTTAAAAAAACCACTTATTTTGATCCGGCTTTGGTCTGGGGACTGGAAGACTGGGATTTGTGGCTTTCCCTGGCAGATCAGGGATTCTCTGGAGTGTACTGCCGTGACACCTTCTTGAATTATCGAATTAAGGACGTGCCAAGCCGTAATCATATCGATGCCGACAAATATCGGACAATGCGAGCCCTGGTATACAAAAACCATCCTAAGATTTATAGAAACCCGTTCTACGTTCTAGCGGTTCAAGGTTGGCGTCTTCAGAAAAGGTGGCAGGCGATCAGGGGAATTTCCTAACGAGCCATCCAATCGTTTTACTGTAATATTTTAGTTTCAAGCCGGTAGCTTTCCGGCCTGCTGGTTTGAGAATCCAAAGAAGTGCCAGTATTGGAATTCTGACAAGCATGCCTCCTCCTATAAGCAGTTTGGCTACCAAGGTTTTGCCAAAGGAATAGTGCTTTTGAAAGAAGAGGTACTGGCTGCGCCGGTTCTCGTACAAGGAGCGTTGCCGGCTTTCTTCGTTGTAGCCGCTGCTTTTTCCGCTATGGTGAACCATCTTCACTTCCGGAAAATAAACTATCTCAAATCCTTTTTGGTGAATTGACTTGCAGAGGTCAGTCTCTTCCAGGTACATGAAGTAGCGGGTATCCATGCCTCCAAGCTCACGTACCACGCTGCCACGACAGAGCATGCAGGCTCCAAGCACGACTTGAACGGCAGTGGTTTTTTGTGGGGCGACCCTTCGTACGTCATCGGCCTTTTCCCTGCCGAAATATTCCCGCCAGAGATTGTCGAGACCGGTAAATACCCCGATGGTCTGTTGGTGGCTACGGTCGGTATTTAAGAGCTCGCACCCGATCACGCCTACTTTTGGATTGCTCTCCAGATATTCAAGCATAGGGCCGATCGCATCCTCAAGGAGTTCAATATCCGGATTAAGGTAGAGGATATGAGAGTCTGAAGAGGCATGTTTCAGAGCTTCGTTGTTGCCACCCACGAACCCAAGGTTCTTTTGACTGTCGATAAGCGTGATGGCTGGGTATTTCTTTCGAATCATTTCCACTGATCCGTCAGTCGAGGCATTGTCCACCACGATTATCTCGTGGGGAACGGAGGTATATTTTTCGATGCTCGAAAGACAGGCATCGAGCAAGTCTTTGACATTCCAGTTGACGATCAGGATGGATACGAGGGGTTTCATTGCCTTACTCTAGGGTGCTACTCATGGGCTGTCAAGTTGCCTTTTCTCTGATTTTACGCCTATAATGGATGACATGAACCAGTCTCCGTTTGTAAGCATTATCGTTCCGACCATTAACCGGGAAACGGTTTTGGTGGAGACTCTTGAGTCGGTCAAGAAGATCGACTATCCTTCTGGGTCTTGGGAAGTAATAGTGGTTGATCAAACTGCCAAGCATGAAGATTCCGTAGAGTCATATCTCAAAAAGGCCACTTGGCTGCAGTGGTTTCGTCCTCCCGAGATCTCTTTTACCTCTGCAAGCAAGGCTCGGAACTTTGGCGTTGAAAGGGCCAGCAAAAAGGCTGAGCTCTTTCTTTTTTTGGATGACGACATAGAGCTTGAACCGGATTTTATTACACAGCATGTGGCCGGATACGTAGATGATTCCGTCGGTGCCACTATGGGAGGGGTTATCGATCAGCAGAATCCTAACCGGGAGCCAGGAGGCCTTGCCGGCCACATCAGTTGGTGGGGTAGGTTTTCCGTGAACTTTGAGTCAAAAGAACAGGGCTTTATCGATGATTTCGGTACTGGCAACTGCTCAATCAGGGCAGACGTGCTGAAAAGGACGGGAATGTTTGATGAAGAGTTCGTAAGTCCAGGGAGTCTGCGAGAAGATTCCGATCTTGCCCTCCGGGTAAGGGAGTTGGGTTTGAAGATCCATTTTCTTCCCAAGGCGGCAGTGCTTCATAAGCGGGCGCCGGTTGGTGGAACCAGAAGCCAGGTAGATCGTATCGAATGGTATTTTGCCTGGTTTCATAACAGCATGCTTTTTTATGCAAAGCATGTGGCAGCTTGGCGTCTTCCGTTCTTAGTAGTGTCCTTGTCACGCCCCATCCTTGCGTGTTGGCTCTGGTATGGAAAAGGAAGTCTCAGGGCTTTTCTACGACCTTGGCAAGGCATTAGAAGTGGATTGGCCGCTGCCGCTCGGTCAAAGAAAAGCGGGGAAGCTGTGGTGTCTCAAAAGGTCTATCAAGTATTTTAATCCCCCATGCCAGATTCATTTTTCAGCATCGTATCGGCCATGCTCCTTCTGGGGGCGGTGATAGGCTTGGTATTTTCCTTTTTTTATACAGTGGCTGCCTGGCCCCGACGGCTACTCTTCTTGCTGCTTGGTGTCGTTGCCCTTGGCCAGATAGGCCGCATTCCGCCTGGAGGAGGATCTGGAGACGTGCTTTTGATTGATGCCCTGGCCGCTCTGCTCTTTGGAATTTGGGCAGTTTGGGCAGTCGTTAACCGTGCCAGCCTTCAGCGGTCGCAATTTCATCTGGTCTGGATCGGATTTTTACTGGTTGCTTTTGTAGGGCTTCTTTTCACTCCTTTGGACCTTAGCAAGAAAGAGCTGGCTTTTAACGGATTCTACTTGATGCGACTGCTTTTCTATTCTTCGTTGGTGTGGATAGTTTCCGATTTGATGAAGGGGCAGGAATCAGCTGGAAAAATAGTAAAGTTGATTATTGGCACCGGTACCGCAATTTTGCTCGTTGGATTCTTGCAGCTCCTGGTATTTCCTGACATTGGGGTGCTTTCCAAGTTCGGATGGGATCCTCATGTAGGACGTTTCGTGTCCACCTTCCTTGACCCTAATTACTTGGGAGGCTACTTGGCTCTCATTCTGTCTTTGATTCTTGCCCGAAGCATCCAAGAGAAGAAGCCTTTTCCCTGGATTCTCATTCTTCTCTTATTGGTAGGAGCGGTTTATACCTATTCAAGGAGCGGGTATCTGGCCGTTGCTCTCGTGGTGTTGGCTTACGGACTGCGTTATTCCTGGAAGCTCATGCTTCTGGCCATTGTGGTGGCAGTTCCCATGGGCTTTGCCATTCCTCGGGTAGCTGAGCGCATATCAGGAGGTTTTTCCGTCGACAAGACTTCCAGGGACCGCATTGATTCCTGGCAGAAAGCCTTTGTAGTTATGGGAACCTATCCAGCCACTGGTGTCGGATATAATAATTACCGGGCAGCTCAAGAACAGCTGGGGCTTATCCAGCTTGGAGATCAGAGTCATTCAGGAAGCGGTAGCGACAGCAGCCTGCTTAATATTTACGCCACTACCGGCTTGGCCGGAATATTCCTGTTCTTCTTGGCCGTACTTTTTTTCTTGAAAGATTGTTGGCGCTTGGTTGCAAGCGGGGAACAGTCACCTAGGGCAACTGCGGCTTTGGCTTTGATAATGGCGACTCCGGCTCTTTTCGTCCATGCCTTTTTCGTAAATGCCTGGTTCTATCCTTTTATTTTAGTTTCTTTGGCTGCTCTTGCCGGGGTTGTCTATACAAAGAAATAATCTTGGCGATTACGACAAACTCATACCAGGAACGGAGGACTGCCAGGAAGAATCCTTCTTTGCCGTCTAAAAATCCTTTTTGGAGCACATAGGTTTGCAGGAAACGGTAGACTGGCTTTCCGATAAGTTTGAGGCCAAGATGAGACTGGTCTTTTTGCTGGAGTGCTTGGGCTGAGCTGTAGGCATTGCTCTTGGCAATGAACTGCTCGATGCTCGTATATGATTCATGCATGATGTCCAGGTTCAGATCTTTGAAATGCTCTGGCTCGATCACTTTTTCATGTACGGGTACTTCTGAAAATTTGGTGACTGACTTTTTGAAGAGGCGGATTTGTCGGTCAGGGTACCAGCCGGCATTGGCTATCCATTTCCCGAGGAAAAGGGTTTTTCGAGAAAGAGTATAGGCGTCGATTTCTTGGTTGGAAATGGCTTTCCGAATCATACCTTCGCTTCCAGGCTCAAGCCATTCGTCAGCGTCCAGACTTAAGATCCAGTCGTTGCCTGCCAGGCTTATGGAATGGTTTTTCTGGATGGCCCAGCCTTTCCACTCATGGGTAGTCACGGTAGCGCCGCATTCTTTGGCCAGGGCAACCGTATTGTCGGTGCTGCCACTGTCAACGACGATGAGCTCATCAGCCCATGAAACTGAACGCAGGCAGCGCTCGATGTTCTTCTCTTCGTTTTTGGTTATAATACAGACGGAGATTTTGGTTTCCATAGTGCCCAGCATAGCATATTAGGATTTTTTATGAAGCGGAGACCCGAGGTTTCAACTGTGGCGAATCGTTTGTGGCTGCCAGGATTGATGGCAGTTTTTTCAATAGCTTTTTTGGTTCTCTACTCCCATAGCTACGCTTATTTTGGTTATCCTTCTGCGCCTGGAGGCGATCTTTACAACCATTTTTTGCATATTCGAGAGCTGCAGAACGGGGGAATTGCTCACTTTTATGAGGGATATCCCAAGTTCTTTCACCTTTTAGTTTTGGCGGGCATGAGCCTGACCGGACTGGATCCATTGAAGGTCATGCTCTACATGGTTCCCTTGGTGCTGCTCGGTTCGGCCCTTGCCTCTTCATGGCTTGCCTATCGTCTGGGAGGGAAGGTTGCTGCCTTTACCGCCTTCATGCTCATGCTTTTTGTCTCCGGTCAGCCACTCCAGACTTTGTATGACGGAGGATTTCCCAATACGATTGCCGCTCACATCATCGCTCCTTTTTTCCTTGGGTTCGTGGCTTTGTATCTGCAGGCCAAGTATAGAAAATGGCTGTTGGCCGCTTTCTTTACTGGATTTTTGCTTGTTTCGACCCATGCCTTTACTGCTGTCTACATCGGCCTGACGATAGTGTCTTTGATTTTCCTTTACAAAAAGATCTTCTGGAAGTACGGACTTCCCTTCATGATTCTTTGTCTCTTGTTTTTATTGACTCCCGTGGCTCAGCCACTCCGGTCAATCTTGGCCAGCGTCATACGTTTGAAGTCCGACTTCCCTTGGGTGGCCGTGGTGGGAAAATTGGATAATCCCAATGCTATCTGGCGTTTAGTCGATTACCCTGAAGGCATCAATTATTTCATAGTCTACGCTGGAATTATCGGGACTGCGCTTTTGGCCTACCAAGCCTATCAAAAGAAGGAAAAAGCTCCTTTGTCGTACATGGTTTTTGTCTGGATAATTCTTCTCTTCGTAGGGTCTCGTCTCGAAGTGCTTGGTTTTCCGGTACGCCTCGCACGTGACCTGGCAACTCCTCTCACCATAGCCGCTTCGATAGTCGTGGCAACCGTATGGGAGCGGCCTAGGTTCCGCATACCCCTGCGTATTGCCCTCATTGCACTCATCATCCTAATGACCAATCATCACTTCCTCTACCGTCTGCAGCGGATCAGGCATTATGAGCCTACCATGCAGTACACCAATGCCGATCAGGAGGCCGTAGACATGATAGGTGACCGTCCTGCCGCCGCCATCGCCCAATTCCTTCCTTATGTTGCCAAGGCCAATGTCGTTCCTGTGTTTCTCTCGGAAAACGGAATCCATACCCCCGAAGATCGGGCTCAACTCGAAAGCAAGGAGTACGTATTTTTCGAGATCAGAAGCGGCCATAACGGTGAAGTGTTTCGGCCTCTGGTAGAAGAGATGGGATTTCGACAGGTGGCGGTATTTAAGGATCCCCTGAAAAGTGTCATCCTATTTCGGCGGTAGAGCGGTTATGGTAGAGTGGTGGTATTCGATCTAATACTTTTTATGGAACAATTCAATCCGCTTCGTTTGCTGGGCAAATACTGGCTTCCGGTCCTCGTGGTGACGCTCGTCTTTTTTGGTCTGGGGTTGTGGGCAAGCAGCAATAAGCCGGTATCCATCTTCGGTTCCCTTTCGATAACTACCCAGGCTATTCCAAGCTACCCAGAAAGTAGCCAGCTGATCTTGCAGTCCTCTTCTAGTGGTGACACCCAGTTGGCGGTTGCCACTACCCAGACTTGGCTGACCGACCCTTCATTCACGAAGCAGGTGCTTGCGGCCTCAAACGTTTCTACCGAAGGTCTCAGTCTGAAGGGGCTAACCAAGGTATTTACCATCGTAACACCTGCACCTTATTCGAGTAGCTATCAGATCCAATACATTGGTAAGAGCACAGAAGAAGTAGGCCGCGTCCTCACTAATGCCAAGGTGGAGCTGGATAAGTTGAAGGGGGAGTACAACAACAAACAAAACACTGGGTTGAAGATCGAAAGTTTTTATTCAAACCCTACCATCACCTCGACTGGTGCTGGCATGCCTCTTACTCCGATCGCCGGTTTGCTAAGCGGTTTTATCGTAGCCATGGTTATCGTCTCATTGGTTGAGCGAAAGAAGGCCTAGCATGACCGTAGGCGTTGATGCCCGGGAGATTTGTAATCGGCCAGCCGGCAAGGGCCAGTATCTTCTCAGGGTTCTTGCTTCGTGGAAGCAGCAAAAAGCTTTTCCGATGGTCTTGTATGTCGAAGAAGGGCAAAGAATCCCTGAGGCCCTTGCGAAAGACTCGGACGATCTCATACGAGTAGTGGAGGTGGCAGGGGGATTCTTTTTCCATAGAAGAGTTGCTAAACGCCTTCGGGCCGACGGAGTTTCCGTATTTTTTGCTGCGTTAAGTTATCTTTCGGCCATTTTCAATCCGGTTCCTACTGTTACGGTTATCCATGATCTGGCTGTATTTCGTCTTAAAGGGTTTCGACATAACCGCAAGGCTCAGATTATCGAGCATCTAACCCTGCGGCCTTGCGTGCGCAGGTCGGCTCATTTGATAGCTGTTTCTGAGTCTACAAAACGTGACGTAATGGAGATTGGCAAAGCCAAGGAGTCCGACGTATCGGTAGTGTATGAGGCGGCGCTTCTTAACGACAAGGGTGGAGACGTGGCGCCGCTCCCACTCGAGAAGAGAGGTGATTTCTTCCTGTTCGTTGCCACCCTTGAGCCACGAAAAAACGTGGCCACCGTAATGAAGGCTTATGCCGAATTGCCAGAAACGATTCGGGAGAGGTATCGGCTGGTGCTTGCCGGGAAAATTGGCTGGGGAGGTGAAGATTATCCTGCCATGGCTGAAGAACTTTCTATTAAGGAAAAGGTGACATTTACCGGATATGTCAGTGATGATGAGGTGAGGCGTTTGTTTCGAGAAGCAGCGGCTTTCATCTATCCTAGTTTTTATGAGGGATTCGGCCTTCCGGTCATCGAGGCCATGATGTCGGGAACTCCTCCGATTGTGAGCAATGTCTCATCACTTCCTGAAGTGGTGGGGAAGAACGGGCTGCTTTGCGCTCCTACGGATTATTCTGGCATTGCCCAGACAATTGTCTCACTTGTTTCTGATAGCGAGTATTACGCTAAGATAAGCCAGGACGCCTATCAGACTGCCAAAAAGTTCAAGTGGGAAGACATCAGCAAGGAATTGGCTCTTATCGTAGGGGCTCAGGCAAAACCCTGATATACTTCAGTTACCATGGTTTATCTCTCGCTGGTTATCCCAGCTTACAATGAAGAGCACCGTCTTCCTCAGACCCTTTTGAAAATAAAGGATTTTTTAAATAAGCAAAAATATACGTTTGAAGTACTGGTTGTTGATGATGGCAGCACTGATCGTACCGTAGAAAAAATCAAGGAGATCGCTCATGATTTTCCTCAACTACGCCTCATTACGAATACGGAAAACAAGGGTAAGGGCGGAGTGGTCAAGCAAGGCATGCTTGAGGCAGGAGGAAAGTACCGATTGTTTATGGACGCTGATTATTCCACTCCTATTTCTGAGGTTGAGAAGTTGTTGCGCTGGGTTCCCCGCTATCAAGTGGTGATCGGTTCCAGATATCTTGAGCCCGGATCGATAAAGATACGACAGCCTTTGAAAAGACGGATTCTCTCGAGGGCCAGCAATCTGGCCATAAGGCTTTTGGCGGTACCTGGCATTAAGGATACCCAATGTGGCTT
This sequence comes from Patescibacteria group bacterium, assembly GCA_020696955.1. Next base: position 12,253 of record JAJFBK010000002.1, read on the forward strand.
CAAGCTTTTTTCAGCTGAGGCAACGGCCGGCATATTTCCTTTGCAGACAATGGACGGCTGGTCTTTTGACTTTGAGCTTCTGCATATTGCCCGGAAGCAGGGATATGAAATCAAAGAAGTGGCCGTCGATTGGTATGATTCGGATCGTTCTACGCTCAGGGCATCAAGGGCCGCTCTCAAGTCTTTAAGGGATCTCTTTGCCATCAGCCTGCGTTCATAATGATCCCCCGAAAGGTTCAGCTAGAAAGAAAACTCTTTTTCTGGTTAAATGATCCTAAACGGCAGTCGCTAACAACTATTCTATGATTGTTCGAAAACAAGCTACCCTTGATCATTTCGACGGTAAGCAGGCTGTGCTGCTACTGGAAAATGGCCAAGAACTTTGTATCCTGAAAGAAGAATTAGGAGCTGCCCTTTCAGAAGGAGATATATTCACTGTTCAAATACTGCCAGAGCAAGAAGCTGCCCTTGAGAAAAACGAGCTTGCCCGAACTCTCTTAAACCAATTGCTAGATGAAAAAACAGATTCCTGAGGTAGAAAAACAGAAAAAGGGTACTGCCCCAAAACCTGCGACGAAGCCGTTGCGGAAAGCTGCTCGTATGCGGGTAGCTTTTATTACCCTTTCAGCCCTGATACTGGTGGGGCTTACCGGTTTTACGGCCTATGCCTTTTATGTTTCTGAAAAAATAGTGCCACATACGGAAATCAGCGGGGTTTCTGTCGGAGGCCTGACCAAGCATGAAGCCAGGGATCGCCTTGATGCGAAGGTTTCCTCTTTCAAAAACCTTGAAGTTCCTTTTCAGTACGAGGCAAAAACCTGGACCCTAAAGCCATCGGATCTGGAAACTGCCATAAGCTATGACCAGGCCCTCGAGGAAGCTTACGCAAAAGGAAAGCAGGGGCCATTCTTCTCCCAGATCAAAGACTTGTTTCGGTCATTCTTCATGAGCAACCGGCTTTCGGTGGACCTTACCGCTTATACGGAGGCTGGCAAAAAGAAGCTGGATGAAAAGATTCTCTCAGAAATTGAAAATCCTGTTGCAGAAACTTCACTTTCCTTTATTCCTGGAAAGGTAGAGGTCAAAAATGGAAAAGCCGGCCAGAGACTGGATGCCAATAAGTTTGAAGCCGACCTTTACGCAGTTCTTACCAACAGGAGCAGTGACGTAAGACTTTCGCTTGCCACCTTCCAGCCAACCATTACCGCCCAGGAAGCGGTTCTTGCTCAAGAATTGGCAACCCAGATGCTGGCTTCTTCTTGGAAGATTGATGCGGGAACCGTATCGCTAGACCTTGATCCACAAGAGTTGGCGACTTATCTTTCAACGGTTCCAAATGAAGACGCCACAGGGCTAACTATTGTTATCAATCAAGACAAAGCAAAGACAAAGGTTTCTGAGCTTGCTAAAAAAGCAAATACCGACCCGGCCAATGCTCGGCTTAAGAGTGAGAATGGGGTCCTCAAAATTTCACAACCTGAAAAAAACGGAGTCGAAGTGGTGGAGGAAGTAACCGTATCTAGACTACTGACTAGTATCGCTGCCGCTTCAAGCACGGCGAGCCGAAGTATTCAGGCCGAAACCAAGGTTTCTCAGGCGGATCTTCGAACCGACAACTACGAACAAATTGGCATCAAGGAGCTGATAGGTACTGCCACCACTGATTTTTCTGGCAGTCCTGCTAACCGAATTCATAACATCAAGCATGGCCAGTCAGTTCTGAATGGCGGGTTCGTAAAAGATGGCGAGGTGTATTCAACCACTGGAACCTTAGGGCCAGTTGAGATTTCTACCGGATATTTGCCTGAGCTTATTATTAGAGATAACCGCACGACCCCAGAAGCCGGAGGAGGACTCTGCCAGGTTTCCACTACCTTGTTCCGGGCAGTTCTTAATGCTGGCCTGCCAGTTACAGACCGCACCAACCATTCTTACCGTGTAGGCTACTACGAACGGGGAGTGGGTCCAGGTCTCGACGCTACGGTGTACATTCCCAACCCTGACTTCAAATGGAAAAACGATACAGGAAATGCGGTGTATATTCAGTCATACGTGGTAGGTACCAAGATTACCTTTGAGCTTTACGGAACCAGAGACGGGCGGTCCTCAGTTATTGGAGCCCCTCAAATTTTGGAAGAAATCAAAGTTGGTGAGCCGATCTATGCTGAAACCGATACATTGTATAAAGGAGAGCGCAAGCAGGTAGAGACCGCTCATGACGGAGCTCGTACTTCGGTAGTGTATACGGTCACTCGAAACGGCGAACAGCTCAATCGCCAAGTATTCAATAGTTACTATAGGCCATGGCCGGCCCAATATCTGGTCGGTACCAAGGAGCGGCCGTAGGCTGGTTCCTGAGCGGTTTTTTAGCTATAGTTCAGAAAGAAGCAGATAAATAGCCATTTTCGTTATGTCCGGACACAGCAAATGGGCAGGAATCAAACACAAAAAAGCCATAATTGACGCTAAGCGCGGGAGCTCTTTTACCCGTTTGGCCAATGCGGTAACTGTAGCTGCCAAGCAAGGCGGAGGCGATCCTGTTATGAATGCTAGTCTTCGTGTTGCCATTGATAAGGCTCGGGCTGCCAACATGCCAAAAGACAACATTGAGCGGGCGATTAAACGCGGAACCGGTGAGCTTGGAGGGGCCGCAGTCGAAGAAGTGCTCTATGAGGGATTTGGCCCAGGAAGCGTAGCCATTTTGGTTGAGGCTTTGACAGATAACCGCAACCGAACCAATGCTGACGTACGCCAGATCTTCAATAAAAATGGCGGCCGCATGCCAGAGGGTGGGGGCATTGCCTATCAGTTTACCCAAAAGGGAGTAATCCGTGCTGAAATTCCCGAAGAAAAACTGGCTGCTTTTGAAGAAGCGGTCATTGAGAGTGGGGCTGACGATTACCTAATAAATGAGGGGTTTGCCGTGGTGTACACCGACTCGGCTTCTCTTCACCAAGTGAAAGACTCTATTGAGGCGGCTGGTTTTCCTACCACCTCGGTAAAGATTGAGCGAGTACCGAATATGCCGATCGAGGTGAATGACGAGGAAATGGAAAAAGTGTCCCGCTTGCTCGATGCCTTTGATGAGAATGACGATGTGACCAACGTCTACACCAACCTGGCGGAATAGCATGATTATTTTGGGGCTTGATCCGGGGACTGCAATCGTCGGATGGGGAGTAATCGATACCGGCGAGCGTCACGACGTTTCAAAGGCGGTTTGTTTGGCGTACGACTGCATTCTTACTGATAAAAGCATGACCCATAGTCAGCGATTGGTTGCTATCGCCAATGGGCTGGAGGGGCTGCTCCGCCAATATACTCCCGATCTTGTTTCGATTGAGAAACTCTTTTTTTCAACCAACAAAACCACGGCCATGTCCGTTTCCCAAGCCCGTGGAGTGCTGCTCTATGTAATCGAAAAAGAAGGATTGCCTATTATGGAGTTCAATCCTATGGAAATAAAGCTGGCGTTAACGGGGTATGGGAAGGCTGACAAAAAGCAGATGCAACAGATGATCAAGCTGATTCTTAAGCTTGATGCCATTCCGAAGCCTGATGATGCGGCCGATGCTTTGGCCATTGCTCTTACGGCGGCTCAGACAAAGACGTACTGATCGTAAATCTTTCTGGGTACAGTACGACGTGAATGCGTCCTCTAAGGTCCGTCCTATACACAGGGATGTGGGCCTTTTTTATTTTCTCAAGTATTGTTGGTGCCGGATGGCCAAACCGATTCTTTGAACCAACAGGAATGAGGACTGCTTGAGGAGAAACGGCTTTTAAAAAATCAGGATGAAGACCGCTGGCTGATCCATGGTGAGCTGCTTGGAAAATGGTTGACTCTAAGGTGCAGACTTTTGGCTTGCAGGCTGCGAGCATTTCCTTCTCATGGCCTTCATCAATATCTCCCGGAAGCAGTATCGATTGGCTCCCGAAGCTTACCTTTATGACGAGAGTCGCATCGTGCTGGTCTTTTGGACTCTTTCCTTCCATGGAAGAAAGCGGATGGTAAACTTGGATGCCTGCCTCTCCAAAAGGAATTATTTTTGGACAGATAGTGAAGCATTCAGCTGGTGAGAAGAAGACAATTCTAGGTTTTATGCCACTGCGATAGGCTGTAGCAATAAAGGCTTGGAAATCATTGGTTGAATGGATGGCTCCGGAAATCCATAGCTCTTTCACGTCGTACCGCTCCAACACTTTAATAAAGCCTCGCATGTGGTCGATGTGGTTGTGTGAAAGGACCAGGAGATCGAGTCTACGGTCCCACGGAGGAAGAATTATTCCCAGTTCACTGAGTACTGAATCATCGGGACCGCCATCAAAGAGCAGCTTTTTGCCACTCGGTTCACGGATCAGGATGCTTTCTCCTTGGCCCACATCCAATACCCAGATATTTGTAGTGCCTGCTTCAGAGGGAAAAAGTCGGGGATAAAGACTGTAACTTAGCCATAGGCAAAAACAGAGGAAAAGGATAAGACCTACTCTCAATGATCCAAAGGCCTTACGTTTCATAATGGATAATGCCAAAAGGAATGCGAGAGAAAAGAGTTACGATGTCCAGGATAAAATGGAGCGGAATCCAGACCATGAGCTTCATAAAGGATGATATGAGCGGTAGCTTGGCCACGGCTAAAAAGAAATATCCTACTATTGTTATGGGTGTAAGAACCCAGAGAATGAGAGGATTAACGATGAGGCCAAGGAGAGAGACTTGTCCGAACATGCCGAGTGACAAGGGGGCGGTTGCCAATGTGGCGGCGCCAGTTTCCGCAAGAGAGGCCTTGAATGATTCCGGCCAAGATTTGAGAGTATGAGCTTTTTCCAATAGTCGCTTTAAGCCGGGGGCTGCATACAGAAGCCCGGCAAAGGCTGCAAAGGAAAGCTGGAATCCTGGGTCTGAGGTCAAAAGAAGGGGGTTGTAGAGGGTCATGGCCGTCATACTGGTCAGGAGGAGTGGCGCTGGCAATACCCGCCTGGATTTTAGTCTTAGATACCGGCCCATGCCGGCCACAGCCGCTCCACGGATCACACTGCTGCTCGCACCTGTAAGAAGGGTGATGAATCCGCCAAGCGCTACTACCATCCAAAACTGGTGCCTGGGTTGGTACAGAGGCAAGAAGGCAAGCACTAACCCCAAGGATATGGTTATGTTTGCCCCGCTGATGGCGATAATATGAGAAGTTCCGGTATGCTTGAGAGCTTCGGTTATGTGTTCTGGGATGGCTTTTCGACTACCCAGCAAAAGACCCTCGAGAAGAGACCCTTCTGGTTCTGGGATGGCTCCCTGAATTGTTTTCTCCAAGCCGAAACGCCACTGGTAAAGCAGGGAATAGAAAGCTGATCCTCTTCCTTCATCACCCTTTTCCAACCTTTTGGGCTGTTTCACTTGTCCATAGATGCCGTGCCTCTCCAAATACCTGGGATAATCAAAACCGTCAAAGGCTTCTGGCGCAGTAATTGTTCCTTCAACTTTTACAACGTCGCCGTACTTCCATACAGGATAGGGTTGGGCAGTAATCTGCAGGAGTCCGTCCTTATTCCCAGAAAGCATTAACCCTTGGGTGAGAGGCTTTATGGTAAGAAAGGTCTTGTCCTTTCTTGTATCGGGAGGCTCGACAATGAGACCTTCAAAAGAAACAGGCGTTTCAGTAATAAACGTGGCGAACCGGTTTTCACGCCAGTTCTGCACATACGCCGATCCGAGGCAGACAAAAAAGAGAACAACCCCGACTTTTAAAAGAATGGTCTTTCGGAATATGAGCGCCAGAGTAAAAATGGCTCCCAGTATCCAGCCGAAGAAAAGTGGCAAGAAGCCAAAAGTTCCTTGGTAAATTCCAATCAGAAAGCCAAGCAGGCAAAGGGAAACAAGACGAGGTGTACGCATGTCAGAATCCTGATCTTTGTAATACCTTGCTGTCGAGCTACTGCGCCATTTTCGTTTTTGTGCTAGTGTAAAACTTTGGAAGGCTCTTGCCTTCTCTTTGTATGTAATTTTGTTGTGTATGAAAAAATCTTCAGATTTTAAAACGGTTAATGTCTGGTACCTGGTTCGTTATCTGAAGGAATATCGGGGATTGGTATTCTTCACTATGCTTTTCCTTATTGCAGGAAGGGTGGCCTCCAGTCTTGATCCGCTGTACTTAAAAAAGATCATTGACGGCGTAAGCAATGGTCAGCCTCTTTCTGCCTTAACGACCGTCATAGGGTTGTACTTTGGAATGCGCTTTCTCACCTTCCTTTTCGACTTGCTGAGAGATGTAATTTTTGCGCCGGCTGAGATGGGTATTGCCAGAACCCTTTCCAAAGAGCTGTTCCATCATCTTCTCTCCCTGCCGGTTCGCTACCATCATGATCAGAAGATCGGGGGACTTTCTCGTCAGATTACTCGAGGCGGCCGGGCGGTTACCTTCATACTGGACTTCCTGGTAATCAACATCTTGCCGACTATTTTCGAGCTGATCATCGTGGCCGGATTGCTGATGGCTCTTTATCCGATGGAATATTCGATCATTACGGTGGGGACTATTCTGCTCTACGGGTGGTTTACGATTTGGTCAACCGAAAAGAGGCAGGTGTATCGTGTCGGGGCCAACAAGGCCGATGACGAAGTTGCCGGCATTGAGGTTGATGCGCTTTCGAATATCGAGACCGTGAAATACTTCAATAACGAAAAACAGCTGTTCAGCCGCTATCTTCCTGCCATCGGAAAGCGATATGATCTAGCCGTTACGTCAAACAAGCTGTTTGCAGTTATTTCCAGCGCACAGTCTTTCATTTTGTTGGTTGGTCTCGGTACGATCTTGCTTTTGGCAATTCGCCAGACCCTAAACGGCGAGCTGACGATCGGTGACTTGGTGCTTCTTACTACCTATATCGTTCGTCTTTCTGC
>JAJFBK010000003.1 GCA_020696955.1 Patescibacteria group bacterium
GTTTCGACAAAGTCATCGTGCATGTATGCCCAGTATACCGTTTGCTCGCTCTGTGCGCATCTCTTTTAACTTTTGTCCTAATGTGATACCTTCAACCCAGATCAAAGAGGGGGTGGCCATATGGTGCATCATAAGTTAGTGAGGGATAAGATTCCTCAGATGATTGAGGCTGATGGGCAAGTAGCAGTCGTTAGGGTCTTGGATGAAAAAGAATATGAGGACGCTCTTAATAAAAAGTTACTGGAGGAAGCGGCAGAGTTCGCCGCTGATCCAAGTGCTGAGGAGGCGGCCGATGTGTTAGAGATTCTGGGAGCCTGTCTTGCCATGCAGGGAATAAGTCGAGAGCAGGTAGAGGCTGTTCGCCTTCAAAAGCGAGAAGAGCGTGGTGGTTTTGACAAAAGAATATATCTCATGGAAGTGAGGGAGAAGGTCGATGGATAAAAAGTCCCAAACCGTGCAGACATATGACGGCACTGCCCACTTAATGGCTAAGAAGTTCGAAGCCATGGGGGCTCGCATTGCTGACATTGAGCAAGGATTCTCCTTTGTAGAGACGACGGGTCCATTTGTACTGGAGATCGGATGTGGCAATGGCCGGGAAGCCGAAGAGATCTTGAAGCGTACTTCAAGGTATCTTGGTATTGATATCTCAAAGAGCTTTGTTGGCTTGGCGAAAGAGCGTCTTCCAGGAGCCGACATTAGAGTGGCTGACGTTGAGGCTTTTGCCTTTCCGAAGGACCTCGACATTGTCTTTGCTTTTGCTTCACTTTTACATAGTGACAGGGAAGCGCTAAGGATGGTGCTGAAACAGGTCCGTGACGCCTTAAGCGCAAACGGGATCTTTTATATTTCCTTGAAGCGTGACGACTACTGTGAAGAATTAAAAACTGACGAGTTCGGTACTCGGACCTTTTATTACTACCAGCCAGAGGACATTATTATATTGGCAGGTGAGGGGTATGGAGTGGTTTACCAGGAGTTTCAAAATCGCCTCGGACAAGACTGGTTCACGCTGGTCCTCAAAAAAAGGTAGGAGTTTCAAAGCCGTTGAGCAATCAGCGGCTTTTTTTGTAAGTAAAAAATCCGCCATTTCCCTAGGGGCGTGACGGATCTTCAGTGACGGGTCTGGAATTCTTCCAATTTTGCCCTGAGGCAAGGCTTTCAGTTGGTCCTAGCATGTAGGATCCAAGTAAGATGACTGCGCACAAGATGAGAGTAATGAAGGTGGTGATCAGAGCGTTCAGTTTCCACATGCGCTCCAAGTGCCTTCTTTCTTCTGGATCCATTGCTCCTCCTTTAACGGTGCAACAACAGTATTCGTATCATTTTCCCAAAGGGTGAGTCAAGCAATTAGCGAGCAGGGGCGTCTACGATATTAACGGTTCCGAAATCGACGATCTTTTTGGTGGAAGGGCGATAGAGAAGGGCTTTACGGCTACTGAGATAAATAAGGACCTTGTCGCCATTCTCAGCTTTCTCAAAGAACGGCTGCTTCTCGAGCTTGTTTTTGTCGGTGACTGTGGCCAGGGTGGGTTGCTCGTTTGGGAGCTCAATTAGTCCTGAGACCTCTCTGGTTATCTCAGCAATCTCATTCGTATTGGCCCTATCCTGTTTTTTGGAATCGAAGAAGGCTCCGGTTGCAGCACCTATCAGCATGACGACGGCCAGAATCAAAAGATAGGGGCGGTAGCGACTTGTTCGTAACTGTTTTATTCGATGACTGTGTAATACCATGTGTTTGGTTCGGAGGCAGCAGGAGCCACGCTCATGATTACGGTAAATGTAGTGGCGGTTGAGGCGCTGACGTAAAGGTTCTTGGCTGGGGCTGTCGAGGTGGCAGGAGTAAGCTGGATAGACTTAGGCGCTGCACCGTAGGCCTTGTTAAAGGTGAGGGCAACTGAGCAGTTGGATGGGGATCCGCTTCCTGCAGTTACGATAAACGATCCGGCCATATCAGTAGACCCGGCTGTTACTGAAGCCGTAGGGGAAGTTCCGCAAGAAGTTGGCGTGGCAATGGTCGGAGCTGTCGTTTGGCTAGACTTCAAGTGGGCTCCGGCAGCGCCTCCGCTAATTTCTACATACCCAGTTGCACCAGTCGAGGTGGCAGTCCCGGTTTGCAAAATAATTGCTCCACCGGCATTGGCATCAGAGCCACCAGCGTTTCCGGCTTGGATGATAATGTTTCCTCCGGTTCCACCCGTAGTTAGTGATCCGGCGTTTCCGGCTTGGATGGTCAGGGCTTTTCCAGAGGTGGTAGTAGCGCCTTCATGCTCGATACCAAATGTTTTGTTGGCAGAATTTCCTAGTGAAAGATTGAGAGTCGGGCTGTTGGTTCCGATACCGACGTTTCCTGAAGTAGGTTGGAGAAGGACGTGGTTTGATCCTGAAGAAGTGTACAACTGTAGGTTGCCTGCCGCCGCCATCACCCTGGCATTGGTACCGCTGTTGCTTAAGCGAAGGTAATCCGTCCCTCCGGTCTGCAGGTAAAAGCCGGGAGCTTTTAGGTTTCCATGTTCGTCGGCGTAGGTGGATTCACCGTTCAGGTATACCTTTCCTCGACTGGTTGATCCGTTCGTAGTGGTTGCCACTGACCAGTTCGAAGTTGCAGTAGTCATTTGAGGGATATTCGTATTGGCAAGTGTGCCCTGGAAAGTGATGGTGTAAGTCCCGTTGTTCGGTGTTTCGATGGGGGTGATATATTCCACGATAGCAGTCATGGCTCCATAGCCAGTGGTCTGGCCTCCGAAGATATAGGCCTTGCCAGTAAAAGGATTGAATATTGCCGAGGAATTGCTCCGTCCTGCCGTAGGGAGGGCCACGGATTGGGTGTTGATGGAGTCGTTTATCGGGTCGTACTCGAGAATGTCATCGGTCCAGCCAGTATAATCCCTGTCATTTCCACCGAAGATATAAAACTTTCCATTTTCAGGGTTGTAAACTGCCGAAGTGTCCACGCCGTATCCAGTCGGGAGGGTAGCCGTCTTCGTGGCGATTGTATTTGTGGCGGTATCGTATTCTAGGATGGTATTGAGGACTTCATAACCAGTAACGAGATCCTCTCGATAACCTCCGAAAATATAAGCTTTACCGGTACTTGAATCCATTGCCGAAGAGGTGGCATACATGGGTTGGGGCAAGGGAGTTGATTTTGTGGTAGCCGCATTGGTGGCCGTGTTGTATTCGATGATGGAGTCGTACATAATGCCCCCATCGTTATATCCTCCGAAGATATAGGCCTTCCCGGTGGACTGGTTGAAGGCAGAAGAAGCGTATTGGATGTAGTTGGGAAGCGTGCCTTTTGATATTAGGCTGTCTGTGGAAGGGTTGTATTCATAAATCGTGTTAAGAGCGAAGCTATTGTCAGAATCAAGGCCTCCGAAAATGTAGGCCATGCCGGTAGAGTTATTGAACTCGGCGGTGGAGCCTGCAATTTGTAAGGGTAGAGTCTCAGATTTCGTGGATATGGAGTTATTTTCGGTATCGTACTCAACGATGGTGTCCTTGCTGATTCCTCCGAAGACATAAGCTTTTCCTGTAGTAGGATTGAAGACAGCCGAAGCATCATAGTTTGAAGCAGGCAAAGGAGTCGACTTGGTAGTGGCGGCTTCAGTTGCATTGGTAGTGGTGCTTCCCGATACGAATACGTTTGAGGTGGAGCCAATCGATGCGACAGCAGCTAACTTGTTGCGAAGGACCGAGGGGGTATCTCCGAGTGCGATGGTAACGTTTCCTCCGGCCCCAATTGAAGTTGCTGGGACTGTAATGGTACCGCTTCCCGCTGCGGAAGTGGCAGTAATGGTCTGGACTTCATTCGCAGAGGTTCCGATATTGTTTGAAACAAGGCTCAAGTTTCCTCCGCTCGTAGTTCCTCCGTATACGGCAGGCGCCTGCACTGAAGCGGTTGTTACGAAATTGCTGTCTTTGTCTACCCGAGCCGCTGTCCCGTTGAAGTTGATGTTTCCTAGGATGGTAGGGGTGGAACCAGTTGCCGTAGTCCAGCCTGAGGTTGCAGTGGTAAGTTGGGAGACGTCAGTAGCAGCCAAGGCTCCTTGGAAGGTGAAGGTGTAGGTACCAGAATATCGAGTCGTAGCAGCCGGGCTGAACTCATAGATATTGTTGTGGTCAGTCGCAAACTCTGGGCGTCCTCCTCCGAAGATGTAGGCCTTGCCGGTGAAGTCATTGAAAATTGCAGACGGGCGGTAACGATTACCTGGCATATTGATTGCCAGGTCGGTGAGTGAATCTAAGTCAGGGTCGTATTCTAGAATATCTCCTAAAGATCCTCCCAAGTCATTTCCGCCGAAGATATAGGCTTTGCCGGTATATGAGTAGAAGACGGCAGAGGTTGCGTCACGTGCAGTCGGGAGCGTCGCCGTCATGGTGGTTACCGAATCGGTTGCGATGTCATATTCGACAATTTCATCCAGGGCCCCGCCGTTATATCCACCGAAGATATAGGCCTTCCCGGTGGCCGAATTGAAGGCGGCAGAGGTACTATAGCGTCCGCTTGGGAGCGTCGCCGTCATGGTGGTTACGGTGTCGGTCACTGGGTCATACTCGACAATCTCGTCATGGTAATCAGTTCCCTCAACTCCTGCAAAGATATAAATCTTTCCAGTGGCCGGATTGAAAACAGACGAAGCACCGAAGCTTCCGTATGGAAGGGTGGCTGACTTCGTGGTCACTGTATTGGCTACAGGATCGTATTCTAAGATGGTGTTATAATTGTTTCCCGCAATAACGTAAGCTTTTCCTGTTGTCGTATCGAACACGGCACTGGAGCCATGGCTTCCGTAAGGAAGGGTTGCTGACTTCGTGGTGATGGTATCAGTCAGGGTATCGTATTCAACAATGTCTGTCTGGCTTGTGCTCCCACCAAAGATGTAGGTCTTGTTAGTGGCGGGGTTAAAGGCCGAGGCTGTCCCCGAGCGATTAGAAGGAAGGACGGCCGTTTTAGTAGCTATAGCCTGTGATCCGCCAACCGTAGCGACTGTGCTGGAGACTGTAAGATTGGCAGTGGTGCCGATGGCAGCGACTGCTGCGGCACTAGTTCGAACGGTTGAGTCAGAGGCTCCGGCTGCGATCGTAAACGTTCCTCCGGCACCGACAGAAGTGGTTGGGACGGTAATGGTGGCAGTATTGGTTACATTGTTAGCCGTGATGGTCTGGATTTCGTTGCTGGCAACGTTGGAGCTGGTTGAGAGCAGGGTCAGGCTTCCAGTAGTAGCTGCGCTTCCGTATACGAGAGGTGAGGTGAGAGAAGTGCTTAGTATTCCGGTTGCTCCCTGAATTGCTCCGGCTGTCGTAAATCCGCCAGCAGTAATCGTGCCAGAGAAGGTTCCGGTCGTAGCTCCCGAAACTGCGCCGGTAAGCCCGGTTAGGGAGGTGATGTCCGAGTTCGCCCCGCTTGCCGCCGCACTAAGATTGGCCCTGGCCCCGGCAGCCGAGGTTGATCCGGTTCCGCCGTCACCGACTGCCAACGCCGTGCCAAGAGTTAAGGCTCCGGCCGAGGTAACCTTAAACTTCGAGCTATCGTTTACTTGCAAATTCATAAGATCTGCGACTGATCCTGCTCCACTAGAAGGAGCATTTAGTCCGATATAGGTACCTCCGTTAGCGGTAACGTTTCCGCCGGCGATTGCATTTCCTATTTGAAGCAGGGAAAGGGTGGCGGTATTGATTGGAGCACCGCTAATTGCCACGGCATTGGCACCGGTACGGCTGAACAGGGTGGTTGCTGTAAAGGTGTTGGTGGTGGTTCCTGACTGGGTATATCCAGAAGAGGTGGTGATCCCGCCGTTTAGAGCAACAGAAGTAGAAGTAGTGGCTCCTCGTCCGGTAACGCTTGCCAAGGTATCTGCTTCAGTCGTGGAGCCGCATGAGCCCCAAGATGGAAGACTGGAGCTGAGCACCAGACAGTTTCCATTAGATCCGATCCCAAGCTTGGCGATTGTCGTAGTCCCTGAAGCATAAAGCAAATCACCAGAAGTATAGGATGCAAGTCCGGTTCCGCCTTGTCCAACTGACAAAGCGGTGGTGAGTCCGGCAAGAGAAGTAATGTCAGAGTTGGCGCCTGAGGCTGCCGCTCCCAGATTGGTCCTGGCCCCGCCGGCATCGGTGGCGCCTGTGCCTCCGTAGAGAATGCCGATAGCTGTCCCATTCCAGGTTCCAGCTGAGATGGTTCCCGATGCCACTGAAAGACCGTTCACGGCCGAAGCTGAAAGTGATCCGCCCGAAAGAGTGCCGCCGGAAATGGTGGCGCCATTGACGGTTGTGGCTCCTGAAATAGTTCCAGTGGTAGTCAGGGATCCTACGGAGACGGTGCCCGAAAAACCTCCTGTAGTGGCACCAGAAATGGCACCGGTTAGTCCCGTGAGAGAGGTGATGTCAGAATTTGCCGCCGAGGCGGCGGCACCGAGGTTGGACCTGGCTCCTGCTGCAGAGGTGGCACCGGTTCCACCATTTCCGACCGAAAGCGCAGTGGTCAGCGTAAGCCCGGCAAAGGTGGGACTTGATGCGGCGGCAATGCTTTGCGGAAGCGAGAGAGTTACGGATCCCGTAGATGCTGATACTGAGATTTGGTTCGCAGTTCCGGTGAGTCCGGTCACTCCTGCATTGGTAAGAGTGACCGTTCCTCCAAGTGAAACCGAGCCTCCTCCTGACATTCCGGTGCCTGCCGTAACCGTCAAAGAGCTGTTCTGAAGCTTGGCATTGGTAATATTGCCGTCTGCTACCTTAAGGGTGGTAATCGCATTATTATCGATGGTAAGAGTTCCGGTTTCATCGATTGTGGCGTCACCGCTTAATGCCTGGCTTACCCATTCCGTACCCGATCCAAGCAAAAGGTTTCCTTCCGTAGCCGTAGTCGAGCCAAGCGCTACTCCGTTAATCTTTGCTACCGTAGGACTTGGGAAAGATCCCGAAAGGTCGCCGCTGGCCGCACCGCTCGGGGCTGCTCCGGTAATTGCAACGTTGGTCACGTTAGTAATGCGCCCCTTGCTGTCTACGGCAATTTGAGGGACCGTGGTTCCGTCGCCATAGGTATTTGCGGAAACTCCTGAGTTGGCCAAGGTTAATGCCCCAGTGTCACTGAGGGTTGCGTCGTTTGAAAGCGCTACAAAGGTCGGAACGCCGGAAGCATTGGCTACCAGCATCTGGCCGGAAGAGCCGGCAGCAGTGACTTGTAAGGCACCAGTTCCATTGCCGTAAAGTAATCCTTTTGAAGTGAAGGTAATTGCCCCGGTTCCTCCCTGAGCCACAGACAATGAAGTGGTAAGCCCGCTGAGAGAGGTGATATCAGAGTTGGCTCCTGATGCGGCCGCGCCAAGATTAGAGCGTGCGCCTGAGGCACTGGTTGAGCCGGTTCCTCCATACAAGATATCGACGGCAGTGCCGGTCCAGGTGCCTACCGAAACAACGCCGGCAGCAACGGATAAGCCATTTACGGCTGAAGCGGAAAGGGATCCTCCGGTAATGGTTCCGCCGCTCATTGATCCGGCTGAGAATGAACCTCCTGAGAGCGTGCCGCCAGAGATGGTCGCACCGTTTATAGTCGTAGCCCCCGAAATAGCTCCAGTAAGCCCGCTGAGAGAGGTGATATCGGAATTTGCTCCAGAAGCAGCTGCTCCTAGATTAGTCCGGGCTCCGGCGGCCGAAGTGGATCCGGTTCCTCCGTTTCCTACTGAAAGAGCGGTAGTTAAGGTGAGTCCTGCGAAGGTAGGGCTTGAAGCCGCAGCGATGCTTTGGGGCAGGCTCAAAGTCACGGCACCTGTAGAAGCGGAAACACTTATCTGGTTAGCGGTACCTGCCAGGCTTAGAACGCCGGTGTTGTTGATTGTAATGGTTCCCCCAAGCGATACGCTGCCTCCACCCGAAAGACCGGTTCCGGCTGTAACAGTGAGAGAGGAGTTCTGAAGCTTGGCGTTGGTAATGTTTCCATTGGCAACTTTCAGAGTAGTAATGGCATCGTCCTCGACGGTAACCGTGCCGTCATCGGCAACTGAAATGTCGCCAGAAACAGCTTGGCTTACCCATTCCGTACCCGATCCTATAAGGAGGTTTCCGGCAGTTGCTACGGTTGACCCGAGAGAAACTCCGTTGATCTTGGCAACGGTAGGGTTGGGGTAGGATCCGGAAAGGTCACCAGTAGCAGACCCGCCAGGCGCAGTACCTGAAATCGTAGTTGTCGAAGCAACGGTTACTCGTCCCTTTGAATCCACGGTAAAGACAGGAACCTGAGTTGCAGATCCATAACTGTTGGCTGTTACTCCGCTATCATCAAGAGTAATAATTCCATCGGCATCTATAGTTGCGTCACCCGACAGGCTCACAAAGGTAGGTACTCCGGTGGCATTTGCTACCAGCATCTGTCCGGATGTGCCGGCGGCAGTTACTTGCAAGGCTCCGGCGCCATTTCCGTAGAGAACTCCCTTTGAGGCAAAATTTGAAGCTCCGGTTCCGCCTTGGGCAACTGAGAGATCGGTGGTGAGCCCGGTTAGGGAGGTAATATCAGAGTTGGCTCCTGATGCGGCCGCTCCCAGGTTGGTCCTGGCCCCGCCGGCATCGGTGGCTCCTGTGCCTCCGTATAAAAGTCCTACAGTAGTTGCGTTCCAAGTTCCAGATGTTATGACTCCGGCACTGACCGAAAGCCCGTTGACCGCAGAAGAGGAGAGTGAGCCGCCGGTAATGGTTCCCCCAGAAACGTTTCCTCCTGACACAGTGCCCCCACTTAAAGTGCCGCCAGAGATGGTGGCTCCATTGATGGTGGAAGTGACTGAAAGGGTGCCGCCTACTGTGGCATTGTTGGTGACGCCAAGAGAGCCGGCGCTGACAGCTCCGCTAAATGATCCCGAAGTGGCTCCACTAATAGCTCCGGCATTTGTGATTCCACCGGCATTGTTATTGATTCCATTAAGGCTGCTGGCTCCGCTCACGGAAAGGGTTCCAGCGATTGCGGCCCCTCCGTTTAGAGAGGCAAGTCCGGAGGCGGTTACCGTTCCGGTGATTACCGTGTTGCCGGATGCCAAGTCTGCCAAGGTGCTAGCTCCGGTCACATCGAGATCTCCTCCGAAGACTCCGTTTCCGGAAATGTCTAAGTTTCCACCACTTGCGATAATGTTCCCTGAAGTAACAGTGAGGGTTGAAGCCGCAGTTACCTCACCGGTGCTAGATGCTGAAAACTTGGAGTCTCCTCCAATTTGTAAGTCGATAAGATTGCCTGTAAAGCCACTTGCAACATTGGTACCAATGATGGTTCCACCTGCAGATCCGGCAAATCTTTGAGCTGATACTCCGTCGAATGGCCCGTCGCCTAGGGCTAAGAGAGCTGAGTTCTGGGTGGCGAGTGCGCTTCCCTGTGCTGCTAAGGCCCAAGCGGCATTAGGATCGGCGGGCGTAAAAGTGTTGGTATATTGGCCGGTCTGGGCGATGCCGCCGGTAATGGAGGTGGCAGTAATGGTTCCGGCAACGTTAAGGTTTCCGATAAGATTGGAGTTTCCGGTTACGCCAAAGCCTCCTGATGAAATGGTAAGCCGATTGGCGGTAGTGACGGTGCCGGTAAAGCTTGCGGCACTAGAAATGGTCTGTCCGTTTACGGTGCCTGAGATGGTGGCTGATCCTGCTGATACGCTCAGATTTCCAGTCGGAATGGAAAGTCCGTTTGAGATGGAGGCCCCATTTGCAGCGGTCAAGCTTCCGGCAATGATGGTATTTCCATTTTCGGCAACCGAGAGACGGGAAGAACCGTTGACCTGAAGGTTGATAAGGTTTCCTGAAAATGCAGCGCCAGTATTCATGAGCAGCGCATTTCCGGCATTGGCAGAAGGCTGGATACTGATTCCTCCAGTAAAGGTGGTATCTCCGGAGACGGTCTCATCTTGGTCAAGGCCAAAGTAGCTTGAGCCTGATAGTCCGTCTAGGTTCTGCGCGTTAAGAGCGGAGGGGACGGATCCAATTTCGTAACGAGGAGACATCTCAGGGTCACCCGAAACTTCGAAAGCCAGGTAGAGGGGTGACTGGTTGAAATCAACGCCGGCACTGGAAAAGCTAGTGACGGTTCCCAAGTAAACGGCGAACTCTCCTCGCAAAACGGTTACGGTTTGATTCTCGCTCCAGACAGGGCTTCCTCCGGTTGGCTGGCTGTAGAGGCGGAAGCTAATGTCGTATGATCCGTCGCCGACATTAAATCCGTTTTCAGTAGTGAGGCGGGCTGAGAAGGGGAGGGTCGTAGGTGCTGCAGCCTGGCTTGGTGAGACGTACTGAGCAAGTCCGAGAAAAAGCAAAAAAACCGTTGCGATGATGAACGGGAGTCGTCTTTTTTGAGACTGGTGGGCGAATGAATTCGCACCGGGCTGATTCATGAATGGACAGACTTGTTAGGTACGTTACAATTATCTCAATTTTGGCCCTTTTAATAAAGGGAAAATAGAAAAGGACATTTAGCTTTTGTTGGCTTTCATGGCTTATTATTCGAGTATCAAAAAACCTCCCTTTCGGGAGGTTTTTGCAAGCTCTTGCTTAACGCTTTCCAGCCTTGTAGTCGTTAATGGCGGTAACGACTTTTGAATCGTTCTTCAAAGACTCGGTAAAGATTACCTGGTCCTTGTTGATGATCATGCGGTCGTTAGGTCCATGAAGCTCTTCTCCGAGCTTTACGAGCACTACATTTGGGTCTTCAGTATTTTCAGTAGTCTTTTGGTCTGGCTGAATCTGCTGGTTAACCTGAAGGTAGAAGATGTCAGTCATATCGATAACTGAATCGTTTTTATGCATTTTACCGAAGTAGACCTGTCCGTTGGTTAGGAACACTGCAGTATAGTCGGAGATGTTTTCACCGCTATCCTTGATGATAGAGGACGATCCAGGAAGGTTGATACCAGCTTTCTTGGCGCCAACGTATCCGACTGCAAGAACCAATAAAATGACGATGACCGTTAAAACCGTAGTCAAAACCCTTCTGTTCATGTGAAATGTCTTAAGAATAATTACACTTTTTAGTGTGAGATATTTAGCCTCTTTTGTCAAATCAGTCTTACCTTAAGCGAAGGAGAAGCTCCTTCAACTCAGCAGCGTTAGTTGCGCCTATTCCTTGCTCGGTAATCTTCCTTGCCTCTTCGGTTCTTCCTTCCGAAAAAAGAAGAAGACTTAAGTTGGAGTATGCCGCAACATACTGAGGATTTGCTTTGAAAGAATTTCGATAAGCTTCTTCTGCTTTTTTCCGTTTGTCGGTTGCGCCTAGGTCTTCTGACGCCCAGTCCCGGTAAGCATTGCCCATGCCATTCCAGGCAAAGGCGACTTCATGTTTTTGGTCAATAAGCCTTTGGTATTCAGCTACTGCTTGTTCGTATTTTTTGAGTCGGTATTTTACTACTGCCAAGTTGCTGCGATAGGTGGCATCATTTTCTTTTAGCAAGGCCTGTTCGAGGTATGACTCAGCCACGCCGTATTCTCCTTTTTCAAGATGAGCTGCCGCTTGGCTTGAAAGTTCCTGGGAAGAGTATTGAGGAGACTTGGTGCCCAACAAGGTTTTAGGATCCACTTTGAGAAAAAGCAGGATAACTACTAGTCCGATGACAAGCAATGTCAGAATGGCCCCTAGCAGCAGGGCCACGAGTTTGGGGGTATTGATTTGAGAGGGGTGCTGGGACGGCATGGATAGGAATTAAAGATTGCTGAGCCAGCCAAAGTTCAAGCGGATCTGATTGAAAATAAGGTCAAAAAGCGATACCGGCTGCGAAGGGGCGAGCACTAAATAATCAGCGCTTGTGGCTTCATTCCCTGATTTATCCTTGGCAACTATTCGAAAATGGTATGACTCGCCAGGGCGGAGCCCAGGGATTACCATGAACTTGTTTTGGCTTATTTCGGTGTCTGTTTTCACTACTTGGCCATAGGGTCCGTTGGCTCCGGCGCCATAATCCAAGACGGCGATTCCTGGCTCGGAAAGTCCGAAAGAAACCAGGACCTGAACCGACTGTTTGCTTCCCAGGTCAACGCTGGTATCTATTTTCACGTTTTGGATGAGGGGAGGATCACCGTCATTGAGAGTGGTAAATGAGACTGGCAAAGAAATGGCCTGGTTGCCAAACAAATCCTTGCCTGAGGCAGTGAGCCTGTATTCGCTCCCAGCTTCCAAATCGGACAAGGTGAGGGTGTGGCTGGTGACTGACTGGTCGTTTCCGGTGGTGAACTTTTTGCCTATGAGGGCAGTATCAGTGCTGCTAGAGATTTCATATCTTGTGAGTTCATCAATAGGGCTGGAAGAAATCCAGGAGACCAAGGCTCCATGGGAAGTTATTTCCGATACGGTTACTTCCCCGATTGTCGGGAGGACAACTGTCTTAAAAAGGTATTCATCCGAAGAGACTATATTGGCTGCCTGATCCTGGCCTCTAATCCGGAAATAGTAGGTGCTTCCGCTTTGCAGGCCGCTTAGCCTGGCCACATGTTTTTCGGCCATGGAAGCATCTTCGTAGGACCGATCGTAGGCTTGACTTAAGCCGTAAGAAATCTGTGAAGTGGTGGGGATGGTGGTGTTCCATTCGACTAAGGCGGATTCCAGGGTGATGCCGCTTACCTTCACATCGGTAATCGTGGTTTGGCGCAGGGTTGTGGACCGCAGGGTCTCTCCTGTTTGCAGGTTGCCGGCCGCATCCCGGCTTTTTACTCTCACTAAGTAGGCTTGTTCGGGGCGCAAACCGGAGATTTCGAACTGGTGGAAGAGTGTCAGCTCGTCAGGACGACCATTTATTTTCTCATCTACCGAAGAGGTGCCGTACTCCACGGTGGTTCCTGCCAGCTCATCTGTTTCCCAAGTAAGAATCATGGAAGTAGGGGAGTTGTTGGAGATGAAGGGGCCGGATACGATCCTGGGCGGCGTAACGTCACCGAGATCAGTGCGGAAGGAAAGCTCTGTTGACTCCACTGCGTTCCCTGCCACATCCATCGACCTTACTTTATAAAAATAAGTAGTGCCTTTTTCCAGCTGGCTTACCGTTACTTCGTGTTGGGTGACGGTGGCTGAGTCAAGCTTTCCTGTCTGAATGGTATAGGTACCTGATTGCGTTCCCATCATTACGAGGGAATTGGTGGGCTTGTCGGTGGTCCATTTTATAGTTACGCTCTCAGTCAATACAGATGAGACAGAGGGGCCGGAAAGAATTTTAGGAGGAACCGTCGAAATGGCACTTCGAAGCGTGCCCGTACCTCCGAAAATGATTGACTCAACTCCGTAATTCGGCGACGTAAAACGAGTGGCAGCTCCCTGGGCGCTACCTTGAAGGCCTAATGAGAGAATGAGAGCCAGCACTACTGGCTTGAGATTATTCATAACGAATAGCTTCGATTGGGTTGATCTTGGCTGCTCTTCGGGCAGGATAAATACCGGTTATGGCTGCGATTGCCAGGGCCAGGAGAATAAAGGAGCCTATCATTTCCCACTGGTTGAGAAACAGCTGGGGAACTGACCCTCCGGCCAGGGTAGCCAAAAGGACAAGAAGGAAAATGGTTATCTGCTGCATAAGAAATGCCAAGCCAATACCGGCAAGTCCTCCGATCAGTCCCATGAGCAGGGCCTCGGTTAAAAAGAGTCTGCTAATGTCAGATTTCTTGACTCCTAACGCCTTCATAATACCAATTTCTCGCGTTCTTTCTAAGAGGCTTACAGTCAGGGTATTAAACATTCCTATGCTGGCCACGAAAATCGCAATTATTCCCAGTCCCCCCATAATCATTTGGATCCAGAGAAACACTCGTTTGATTTCATCGATAGTATCCACTACTTTGCTGACTTTATAGCCGTTGGCTATCAGGGAATCGCTGACGGATTGCACATCATCAAGCGAGGAGACTGTCACTTTTGCATTTTCATACGAGGGTAGATTTTTCCCGGCCAAGTTCTCCACATAGCTTAACGGCAGGTAGGCCACTACTGCCCCTGAATCCACTACGCCGCTCACGCTGATGTTTTGGGCGGGCTCTGCATCTGGATGTTTCTCGGGATCCAAAGTCATAGAAAATACTACCAAGGGGGCTTTTGAAGCAGTTAGTCCAAAGAGCTTGAGAAAGCCGCTGCTTACTACCATGACTTGGCTGTCTTCCTTTTGATAATAGCTGCCTGCCACAAGCTGAGAATCTTCACTTATTTGCAGATAGGCAGGGTCAACTCCGATGACCGTAGCCGGAGCCTTTTGGTTTTCAAGGATTATTTCTCCTTTGAGGGCCAATTTGGGAAGTACCTGTTCGGTCTTTGGTGCTGAATCAATCTTTGTAACCGCAGCGGCATTTAAGGGCTGAAGTTCTTCTGATCCCGAGGTTACGGTGATAGAAAGAAGCGAAGCCGATTTGGAAACCGCACCTAAGGTCAGTCGCTCAAGACCCATCCCAAAAGAAACGAGATAGGTGATCACGGAAATACTGAAGGCGATAGCCCCCATAGTCAAAACAGACCTTAGGCGGTTGCGCTTAAGCGAGCTGAAGGCCAGTGTTAGAAGGTCAGACAGACGTATTGAGGCTGCTTTGCTCATTTACATGAAGTAAGGTTCCGTCCTTTATATAAAATATTCTGGTTGCATAGGGAAGAAAGACTTCGCTGTGTGTCACTAAGATTATAGTTCGTTCCTCTTGCTTATGTAAGCGCTCGATCTCTTGGATAACAGTCTGGGCAGAGGCGGAGTCAAGATTTCCAGTCGGCTCATCGACGAGCAGGATCTCAGGATCATGGACAAGGGCACGTGCCAAGGCCACCCGTTGTTGCTGTCCTCCCGAAAGCTGGTTCGGATAATAACCTGCGAATTCTTCCAGGCCAAACTTGGTAAGGATGCGCATTGCCTCATGCCTTCTCCATTCCTGAGGGGCGCCGGCCAGCATCAGGGGAAAGGATACGTTCTCCCATACTCGCAAGGAAGGGAGCAGGTTGAAGTTTTGAAAGACCAGGCCGATGTGTTCACGGTGGTAGATGGCCATATCGTCATCTCCCAGGGTGTGAATTGCCTGGCCACGTACTCGTATCTCACCTCTGGAAGGGACTTCCAGGCCAGCCAAAAGATTGAGGAGGGTTGATTTTCCGGAGCCGGATGGCCCGTAAATAATGATGTATTCTCCTTTTTCTACGGTAAAGTTGATTCCCTTGACGACTTCGTTATAAGAAATGCCTTGTCCGTAGGATTTTGTAAGGTTGAGACAGCGGAAAATTTCTTTCCCTGAGCCATTTTCTTGGCTGAAAAGAGGTTCCGGATGGGATATCTCGTATCCTGGCAGGGAATCGCTATCAACCTCTCGCCGCAGTGTCTGCAACAAAGGGTCGTTAGGAACCTCCAGCTGGGAATCACTGGTGTCAACCAGGTTCCTTTCATCAGGCATAAGAAGTTCTTGTTCTGTCATGAGGAGGCGGTTTCAGGCTTTTTGTCATACAGTGGAGCGGTCAAGGTAAAGGTAGTGCCCTTTCCTTTCTCACTTACCATGCTAATGGAGCCACCGTGTTTTTTCAAAAGGGATTGGGCAACGTACATTCCCAGGCCTGACCCGTTGGCAAACATTTTAGAAGCCTGGTCCCCACGCATGAACCGGGTAAAGAGGCGGCTTTGTTCCTCGGTGTCCATTCCGATGCCGCTGTCCGCTATGGTGATCTCAATTTCCTTTTCCTTTTGTCGGCAGGCAATCCTTACAAACCCGTTTTCCGTATATTTTATGGCGTTATCGACAAAATTGTTAACAATCTGGTAGAAGGCTTTTTCATCAAGAAATGAATCTGGAACTTCGCCAATCTGTTCATAGCTCAGTTCGAGGTTCTTGTTTTGGGCAAGTACTTTTAGGTCTTGTACTAATTGGCCGCAAATCGAACCGTAGTTTCCCTTATCGAAGGTAAGCTCCTTTCTTCCCTGTTCGATCCTGGAGATATCCAAAAGATCATTTACCAAGTCCACCATTCTCTTGGTGCTTTTAAGTGACTCTTCCAAGAGTTCACGCTGCGAGTCAGGCAGGCTGAGATTCGCTGCCTCGTCGACGATCATGGAGAGCGACCAGTGAATTATGGAAAGGGGAGTCCTGAGCTGGTGTGAGGCCGCATTCATGAAGTCAGTCTTTTGAATGTCTAATTCACGCAGCTGATCATTAATTTCTTCTAAGCGTTTCTTGGCTGTAAGAGCCTGGTTTTTTTGACTGTATTCTTGGAAATAATATTGCTTGAGTTTTTCCACCATGTTTTGAAACTCGCGCGATAATTGCTCAAGTTCGTCATTGGTAGTGATATCCGGATAGGCATTCAAATTGCCGGCCCTAATCGCCAAGGCTGACTCGGTAAGCTTAATGATGGGCTTGGTAAGGCGAGAGGCCAAGATATAGGCGGCTATGATTCCAACCAATACTCCCAAGGTTCCTAAAGAAATGAAGAGTCGTGCCAAACGGTTAAATTCCCCATCAATGACATCTTCCTCGATACCCAGCCTAACGGAATAAATCGGCTGGTTCTGAGAAATAAAAGGGGCCACGTAATTGTAATAAGTGGCATCACCTCTAACGACCTTTCCTCGGAGTACTTCCCCGGTAATGTTTGAGGGCGTAAGGTCGTCGGTGTATGTCTTTCCGGTCAAGCTTTCAGGGCCACTTAGCGTGTCTAGGTAGACTTTCTTGTTGGCGTCAATTACCATTACGTACTTGACTCCTTTCAAGCCCTTTACCCGAGAGACCGCAGTCAATACCCCTTCCCGATTACCGCTTATAAAGCTCGGGTAAATGCCGGAAGCAAGGTTATCCGCTAAAAGCCTATAAGAACCGTCAGTAATGCTTACGAGACGATCTCGGACAGGAAAATAAAGGGCCAAGGCCAAGGCGCTGATGACGGCCGCAATAAAGAACCCTTGAGCAAGGGCAAAGCGTAATCGTACGCTGCTTTTTGGCTTCCACAAACTATTGCTGTCCGAAAGTTTCACCATCCTCCTTTGGGGCTCATCAAGAGTTGTTGTTGGGCTCGCCTGGTCTGAGTACCTCTGACATTGGCATTACGTCCTGAATCGAATCGAAAGCCGCATAGCCAGGACCTTTTGATCCATCTGGTTGGCTTGACTCGTTTTCGAATATCTTCTTTATCTTGCTTAAAATTTCGGCAGGCGAAAACGCCGCTTTTACGATGTAGTCGATAGCTCCTAGACTATATGCACGCTCGATGTCGGTTCTTTGAGCGAAGTTGGAAAAAATGACGACTTTTGGAATTGTCTTTCCTTCTTCTTTCAGTTTCTCCAATACTTGAAAGCCACCCATCTTGGGTAGCAACAGGTCTAACAACACGAGGTCGGGTATCTCAGGACCAGAGAGGGCTTCATAGGCCTGCTCACCGTCATAGGCATGGATGACCTCAAAGTTCTCTTCCTTCAGTTTGATGTCGATGATCTTGGCCAACATCTGCTCATCTTCTACAACAAGAATACGCTTCATAAGACAAATTTATCCTCTATACAGATTCATGTTCGCATATTTACCCTCCACCTACAACTTATGCCTCTTCTTTTTTAAGGCAAAGAGGCTGGCCAGAATTAGAAGGGTGCCACCTGTTGCCCAGGCTACCAACAAGAAATGAAGATTGTTTGTTGATTCTTCATGAGGCTTCTCTTCTGGAACTGGGGAGCTGACAGGTTCTGATGGATTGGTAGGTTTGGAATCAAGGGCGATTTTGTAGGGCACATATTTTTTGGGTGGAGAAGGGGTAGGAGTAGCGCTGTGCAAAGATAATTGAGGTGCCGGGGATGCTTCCTGTAAGCCAAGAAAGGGAGTTGGTTTTGCAGTTTCCTCATGTCTATAGAAAAGAGTTGCTTCTTCTCCTTCCTCCATATGAAAAGTGTGAATGTCGCCGTTCTCCACCCACCACCGGACCTCGGTGGTTTCTCGTGCCTTGATCTGTATCGTATACTCTCCAAGCATTTTCGGTACTACCATCCACAGCAGTTCAGGCGAAGAAAATACCTCGCCCTTTTCCGGATTGCCATCAGGCTCTTCCGAAGAGCGCATAATCCCATTGGGGAAGGTAATGGAGACTGATATGGGGCAGTCAAATAAGAAGGAGAGAGGAGAAGGGCGGGGTTTCTCAGGGGCCGTCACAGCTTTCTTTCCCGGATAGAGAGTCTCTACCGTCTCTTCGGCTACCACTTTTATGATTTCTGAATGTCCTGCTGGCCAAAAGAACGTTTCTTCTTCGGGCAATACTGAGCTGAGTACTGGCACGGTGGCATCGCCATTGTCGAATACTTCCTGCAGGGGTTGGCCATCGGGCCAGAGTTCTTTTCCTGATCCTGGCGAAAGATGGAGTCCAGTCAGGGTTTGGATTGAATTTCCGGCAAAAACGATTGGCGACACTCGGCGCTTGAAAAGAAAGGTCCGTTCACTCAAATCCAGAAGCGTCTGGTTGCGTTCCGTTAGGAGGGACGGATCTAGGACCTGTCCTGAGTGAAGAAGCGAAGGATATATGGGAAGAAGATCTTTGGCCGAGGGGAAGAACGTACGAATTATCTGGTAGTCAGGATCATGAGGCCTTTTGAACCAATAGGAATAAAATCTTACCAAGTGCATAAGCGGCTGCCAATCTGGAGGCAAGATTCCTCCCTGCCAGGCTGAATAAGCTTTGGCGGCACCTTGGTTCGGTGGCGCCACTTGGATGATTTTGGCCACATCTCCCTTGTACCGATCTGAACTTATGTAGGAGCGCCCAACAATTCCCCCAAATGAATGAGTTACCAAATTGACCGTTTGGGAGCCGTACTTTGCTTTTACCTTTTCAATAAAAGGTTCTAGATAAAGCTGGGAGGCCAATTCGGCCGGTAGTCGCCAATCGTAATAAGCAATTTCATGCGGTACCGAGCTAGCCTTCAGGGTTTCTAGAAAGTCCCCATACTCAGGATTGATTAAGTCGATGAATCTCCAGCCTTCACGACTTGCTTCAGCGGTAGGAGCCTTGACCAGCTGAGAAAGATTTATCGAAGTCCCATATCCAGGGACAAAAATAGTGGGAACCTCAGGAGCGGTGCAGTACTTTATATCGGCTCTCAGCAAGAGGGAGCTTCCCTCTCGACTACCAGTAGGACGGCAGCTGTAAGGAAAGGATGAAGCTATGAAATGAGCCCCTTC
>JAJFBK010000056.1 GCA_020696955.1 Patescibacteria group bacterium
TTTCTCTTTTATGTGAGAGGGAGTCGAGTCCCTTACATGCGTGCTAAACGCACGCTAAACCTTTCGCAAAGCGAGTAAACGACTCCCGTTGGCGCTACTAAATAATACGAAACTAGTCACGATCGCCGGCTTAAAAGTTCTAACTCCCCTTTAGCTCAGAAAGGCGAACTTTTAACATTTGACTACTCTCAAAATAAGGCTTTTTGTCCTTTCCCATCCAAGGCATGCCATCAACTATAAGCCCATCATAGCCTGCTTCTCTTAATCTGTTTCGGGCAATCTCATCTCCGTTTGAAACATTTGAAAGCTGATTTTTATCCATCCACTGGATCCACTCTGTCTTTGATATTAAATAAGGATTTACAGTCTTTATGGCAATCCTTACATCAGGATCAGGATCAGCTGGATCGCCAACAAGTAAAGGCTCGCCATTACTTAGTGCTTTTGAAATTGATGAGGACCCGTACTTAATGCCATCAACGTCATTTCCTATATGTCTTTCGGTAAATCGTTCACCGTCTTTCTCAAAAGATCGGGCATCAAATACACTGTACCCATTCATGGGGCGTGTAATTGCAGGAACAAGCTCAATTACTTGATTATCTTTTATGATCGCAAGATAAAGAGCATCCTTATCCTCAATATCATTGATATCTTTTATGACTTTAGGGGTACTATCCTTAAGACGCTCTAGTACTCGCACTTTGCCATGACCAGGAATATGCACCGCTTGAAGAAAGTCTTGCTCATGTTGAGGACTAAGCCTAATGAAAACGGTAATGTCTTGCCGTTCATGCTGCTCGCCCGTAACCGTTTTAAACCTTGTAGTTTTTCCTTCTGCGTCATAGGAATAAATCGAGCCTTTTGAGGTCTTGAACTGAGAAATGGGAATATTTTCCCAATCTCCGAACCAACCTTTGAATGCTTCGGTACGAACTGCCTTCCATTCAGGTTCGGTTAATTTAGACTGAGGACCATGCGGTATCGCCAGCAGACTTCCATCCTCAGCTCGATCCCTTTTTGATATAGGAATCTCCTTTGCTTGAAAAGCCACTTCTTGGGCCACTTTTTCCAATGAAGGTTCTTTCTGCTCTACTGGATTGTTGATAAAGGGTTTCTCAAAGCTCATGAGGCCATAATACACCATCTGCCTTGGAATAATTAACCATCCAACCAAAAGTAATATAATCGCATTACGATTATTGTGAAATAACATAAATCAGAGCCTGCACTCGCTCCCAAGTAAGGCCCCTATCCAATACTTCAAAATTATTTATAAAACATGATGGCTGAGTGTGGCTTTGACACGAGCGATGTCACCAAACAAGTGGGAAAGCTTACAAAGGCAATCAGAAAAACAGATTGGAATCCGGGTTAGCAAAGGACTGGGACTGACGATATATGCACACTAGTCACCCATTAGGGAACCAAGGCAAAATAGTGCGGCAAGGACTATATTTGGGATCAAGATCATTACAGCTAACCCCACCATATACCTGTGGGCCTTGGAACGAGTGGCTTGAATTGCCCCTATAAGCCCCCAAAATGATAGCACCAGCCACACAAAGGGTACGATTCGTACAATATCTGGAGGAAACGACACCGCCGATATGTAGGAGAAGTAGAGTGCCCCTACCAATGAAGCCAGCAGAGAGATAACAAGAACGTTAAGCCCCTTAGATTGATCACCCTTCATTGCGTTTGGCATAGATTTGTAAAGTAAGATTTTGTTCACCCATAGCATACCATGCCCACAGGTATTGGTGACGAGGATAATTAGGAATATACTTTTACTATTACTAACGTAGAGCTTCAAATGATCGCATTTCTTTCTCGCTTCTCAATTGCCTGCCACATTATAGTGCTCATACCTCTTTTCTCTTCAGAGCTCCCTGAATGGTACCCTTATTGGAGCTTCAATTGGGCACTTTGCCTAGGCCTCTTGGCAGCCCTTGTTTCCATTGTCCTGATAATAATCGGCAAATACAAAAAGAGAGAGATTTCCAAGATGGATGTCATTACGACCGCCATTGCGTTGGCACTTTTCCTGATAGGAGTAGCCCGGTTTCTCTTCCTTTTAAAAGACCTCGGAAGTTTTGCCCCCTAGATTAGCGCCAGCCCAATTATGAAAACCAAACGAAAAAACAGCCAAAGCAATGATTCCCACTCATTTATTTTATTGGGGATTATGATACTTTTTCTGGCTCCCTACTTCTTTGCCTACTTTTACAGCCAGGCCCTTGGATGGGGCAGCCTTAATCACCTTGCCTTCTTCCTTATCTGCATCCCGATAGCGGTAGCGGAGATCATTGCCATGGCTTTTCTATCTCCTTTTCTTATTAAGAGTCACCATCTCAACGAAAAGACCCCTCCAAGCAGAAAGGTTTAGATCGTCGTCTTTCCAATTGACTTTTGGTCAATTCCGAATAATATTACCTCCAAGGAGACCGTAAGATCGTGAAATCACGGGCTCAAAAAGGAGATAGATCATGGCTGAGACAGAGTCATCTGCGACAATTGGGACCGAAATACCTTTCGTAACTGAAAGGGAAGGGTACTCCTTTAACTGTCAGGAGAAGGACTGCGGCGAAGGACTGCATATTCCTGAGGAAGTCATCGAAGAGATCAAGAATGGGGATGAAGTCATTCTTTACTGCGTGTATTGCCATCACTGCACCATAATCGAACATGGAAAGAGCTGCGACATCCCTATGCCTCCTCGGGCGACCACTCGTTGGACCGAAACATATTATTGAACAGAAGAAGGAGCAGCTCGATGGGAATTACCCTCTTCAAAAGAATACTCTGCCTTCCAAAGAAAAAAGAGCTGACCACTATCAGCATGACCGAAGCCATTTTGGCTGTGATCGATGCTCAAAGAGCCGATCCCGCCCTCAGAGAAAAAACCATCCTTAAGGATGCCAAAATCCATGAACAGGTTCAGCAAGCATTACGCGAACTTGACCGAGGCAAAGCAGTGGCACGAGAGCAAATGAGAAATCAGCGATATGCAGGGCAAACCTCATAAACCGTACCGAAGAGAGCGCAGAAGCGTTCTCTTTTTTAATTTAAAACGCCTTCAATTCCCTCTGCTAACTCAAGATCCTTCTCACTTATGCCGCCCTCATCATGGGTAGTGAGTTCAATTGTTACTTTGTTATAAGAATTTGACCAATCCGGGTGATGGCCGAGACTTTCGGCAACGGCAGCAACTTTGGTCATAAACTCAAAGGCCTCAGAGAAATCCGCAAACAGAAACTCCTTGACCAATTTTTGGTCAGAAACTTCCCAACCGGGTAATGTTTTGAGCCTTGACTCAAGTAGTGCGTTTTCCATAAGACTACAAAGCGCTGACGGTCCCAAGTAAGTCAGCCTGTTTCTTCGATAATGAACCAAGGTCAGGCTTGGCAAAGGAAACTTCGCAGACATACCAGTTGGAAGTGATAAATGCCACCACATACTTTCCCTCACGCTTCATGGAGAATCCATCCCGGCTTCCAATCTTCACAGGAGCCAAAGAGGTGTTGGCAGGATTAGACTCCAGCTTTCCTTTGACATAGTCCTTTGACTGCTGGGCCTTTGATACCGTAACTAAGGCACCCTCATTTCCTCCTACCGATATATCGGGATAAGAACCTCGATCAAGTGCCCACTCTGGCGGATATAAAAAGGAGATGCCAACTTCGCTGTCTTGGTATTTTCTCCAATTAGCTACCGCAGATTCATTGGCTTCAGGGAGAATCTGGACTACGGCCGGCACCTCTTTTTCCTTTATAAAATAAGTCCAGACCACTGCGGCGGCAGAGACAAGGAATAGGCTCCAGATAATAAGAAGGACGGTTTTCTTTTTCATGATTCCAGTTTAGGCCCAAAGATTAGTATCCCTAGCATGCCAGCTCACAGACAAAATAACAATTCAGGGAGCAGCTAGTTGAGTTATTGGTAGGTCCCATGAGATACTGGATTCATGAGACTGATGCTCGGACGAATGTTCCCCTCATGCAAGAGAATTTTTCTAGGCTACGCCCTGTTGGCCTGGCTTTTTTCGTCCATGAATCTTGTCTTCTTCATTTCCCAGGTTAAAGCCGCAGCTCCCCACCACTTTGCCATCGATAACGGCTTTGCCGTAGGTGGAGCCAAGATGGCCGGAACCCCTTTCAGCATGACCATCCGGGCTCTGGATGAAAACGGAAATATTGTCACCGACTTCAACGGCTCTGTCTTTTTCACTGACTTAAGTAACACCGTCTCCCCCACCCAAAGTAGCAACTTTACCAACGGAGTCTGGAACGGCCAAGTTACAGTTACCAAAGCAATCAATGCCAACACCATCACTGCCTTTTATAGCAGCACGAGCGTGACTTCCACCCAGTTCAACGTGGTTCCGGACACTCGCTTTACCGTGCTCGCCCTCCTCTCAGGAAATAACCAGTCAGGAGTTGCAGGAAGCACCTTGCCTACCGGCATTCAGGTAAAAGCCATCGACCAGTACGGAAACGCCGTATCCAATGAACCGGTAAATTTCCTGATCGCCGGATACCCGCCAAATTCCACCGGCCAATCCCTTACTGTTACCGGAGGAACAACCGACACGAATGGACGGCTTGATACTTCTCTAAAACTCGGTACAAAAGTAGGCACCTATACTGTGACCGCCAAGCTAAGCAGCGCAAACAGCCAGCAGCTGAACATTTATGCCAATGCCACGGCCGGGCCCCTTGCCAATCTTGATCTTTCCCCCCTCATAACCATCGTGCCAAAGGGCGCCTCCCAACAGTTCATCCTTACGGGAGTCGACCAATACAAGAACCCGGTTAACCTTACTACTCCGACTTGGAGCGTGATCGCAGGAGGCGGAACCATCGATAGCAATGGTGTTTTCAAGGCTGGCAGTACTTCAGGGAACTTCGTAAATACCGTAAAGGCCCAGGTTGGAAGCATCGGCGCCTTGGCAAGCGTTACTGTTATCAATGA
>JAJFBK010000057.1 GCA_020696955.1 Patescibacteria group bacterium
GTAATCGTAGGTGTAGCCGAAATGCTCATCGTACTGCTTAGCAAGTCAAATCCAAGCGACGATTCTATTGCCTGAATTTAGACACGGAAAAGCCGCTGGCATCTAGTCAGCGGCTTTTTTATTACTTTCTAACTCGTATGCTCTCAATATCGTGGACAGAGACCCAGGCCGACATCGATCCGAATCCTGTCTTATCAATGCTAAAAGGCTCTACCCAAAGGGGGTCTTTAAGAAAGATAAGCATGCAATAATTCTTGTCCTCAAAAGAGTGGTGAAGCCCTGACGGAAGCTTTATATCGTCCCCATATTCCTCAACAATTTCCCTAACTTTTTCAGGGGTAAGATTCTCGAATTGCAAGACCTCCTGGACAATCGCTTTCAAGGTTAGCGGTTCGCCGGAGTTCTTGAAATACACGGTCTCCCCGGCTTTGATGCAATTCCAGGGCCTAGCCTTGTGCTTATACCACCTGGACTCTATGGTCTTGCTTCCATCAGCAACTTTTCCGATCATTCCCCATGATTTTTTCATTATCGCAACATGGTCCATCTTTTTTCTTAGATTTAGCAACTTCATGGTATCAGACTGAACAAAGAGACACTTCTGGTAAAATTACAGAAAACTCTGTATGCTCATCTGAAATATCATTTTTTATGTCTGATTCATCTCCCACAATTCGGCTGGCCCTCGAATCCGATTACCCGGCCGTGCTTGATTTGCTCGGAATAATCGATGACATGGACGCTAAGAATCGACCAGAATGGTTTAAGAAACCGGAAAGCCCGACCTGGAAACGCGGGTCGTTCATTGACTGGATCGAGGACGCGGAAGAGTATGCAGTCCTGATCGCTCTCATTGGGGAAGAAACAGTGGGAATGCTACAGCTTTACATAGATAAAGACGAAGAGGCCCGCCACATCTTTGCATATAACTCAGCTTATGTTAAGAACCTTGCGGTTAAGGAAGAATACCGTAATCAAGGTATCGGGAAAAAGCTTATGCAGGAAGCGGAAGCTTGGGCTCTCAACAAAGGTATAGCCGACATGGAGCTTCACGTATGGACCTACGCTGAAGCTGGAAGGCATCTGTACGAAGAATTGGAATACGAAGCAGTTAGTACTCGTATGCATAAGAAGCTTCGAGCTCAAGAATAAAAAAGGAACGCATGAATGCGTTCCTTTTTAGTAACTATCTAGGAGGAGATTACCTCATACTCTTTTCATGCCCTCCTGGCCCTCCTCGGTGACCGCCCATAGGCATTATCCACTTGGTATCGATCCCGTTTTCAGTTGCCCATGCCTCAAGTTCAGTTCGCACTTCTTTCATGGCTTCTTTCGGGCTAGTTCCTTCGGCCTTGGCTTCCATAGCTGCATTCATTTTCTCTTTGATTTCCCCCTGTTTAGCAATTATGAGCTCTTTTTGAGCAGCCGTGAGATCCCCGTCGGCTACAGCCTGATCAAGTCGCTCTTCGACTTTTTTAGTTTTAACAGCTTCCATCTCTTGCCTGTGTTCCGCAAACACCTGCTCCACTTCGGACTGGTTAATGTTAAATTTGGTAGCAAGTGCCGCTATCAATGAATTCTTCGGGTTATCCGAGCTGTCGGCAGCCAATGCGTTTTGAGTGAAGGCTCCTCCGACCAGGATCGCAGCCGAAGCAGCGCTGGCGAGGAGCAATTTATGAGGATTTTTCATAAAATATTTTTGATTTGTTAGTTATTAAAAAGTCAGAAATAAAATGGACTTCATGTCTTCAATAGGCGCCTTTCTCTTATGCTGTTTGATATCCTTACAATACTTGAGCTATCTGAGAAAATGCTTAGAAAAGAAATCTGCTTATCCCCTCTTTGAGGGCAATATAATCGTAAACTCAGAACCTGAGCCCTCTGTACTGCTGACTTCAATACCACCCTCATGCAGGTCGACAATCTTTTGGGCAATCGAAAGACCGAGACCATACCCGTTAGCCGAGCTTTTTGTACGAGATTGATCCCCCCGATAAAAACGATGAAAGATATGTGGCAAATCGGCTTCCTTTATACCAATTCCCTGATCACTCACTCTTATCCTTACAACTTGTCCATGACTTGCCGGAAAGGCCTTTATGACTACCTTAGACTCTTCAGGACTATACTTCACGGCATTCTCCAGAAGAATGACCAAGAGCTCTATTAGCGCCCATTCATCACCTCTCACTCGGAGATTTCCAGCCGCAACCTCTAAAGTTATGGACTTGGCACTTGCCGCCTTTTCTGTCCTCTGGATAGCTTTTTTGATCAAATCCGCAACTTGGAGGGTTTGAAAGCGCTTCTGGATTCCTTGATGGTCGTAGCCTGCCAGGGCAAGTAACCCTTTTGACAGCGATTCAAGGTTTCCTATCTCCTCAAGGGTGCTTTTATGAAGCTCTTTCGATTCTTTAAGAGTTAACTTTGGATCTCTGAGGGCCACTTCGAGTTCGGTCCGCATGGCAGTCAAAGGAGTCCGCAGTTCATGAGAGGCATCGGCTGTAAACCGTTGCTGGTCTTCATGGGCCTGTTCGATCGGCTGGAGAGTGCGCCTGGCCAACAGGTAGCTCAGGCCACCGCCGGCAAGCAAAACAACCAGATTGAAATTTATTAAGTTGTCTTGGATGCTTTTTCGGCTCTCTTCTAATTGATCAAGCTGGGCACGATTAAATTCTAAGAAAGCAGGCTGTCCTCGCTCCAGAAACGCCCCTTTTTGAAGGAGGTTCTCCAACTTGCGCTGATTGGCAGTAAGCTCGGCCGTCGAAACACTGTACAGGATCACACTAAAAAAGATGCTCAGAATCATGAGCAGGGCCAGGTACCAAAAAGTAAGTCGAACTACAGCTTTTTGAAACATATTACACGCCTAGCTTATACCCGAATCCCCTCACCGTCTTAATAAGGCTACGACCTTTGAAGGGCTTGTCTATTTTATTTCGGAGATACCCAATGTACACCTCGACCGTATTTGGCAAGATATCGGCGTCATAGTCCCAGACATGGCTGATTATAGCATCCTTGCTTACTGTCTTTCCCTTGTTTCGTAGTAAATATTCAAGAAGGGCATACTCCTTGATCGAAAGACTGATGAGCTTACCCTTACGAGTAACTTCGTAGGTTATCGTATTCAGAGAGAGATCCTCTGACTGCAAAATGGTTTCCACACGCTGTTCAGGTCGACGGAGCAAGGCTCTTACCCGAGCCAGGAATTCTTCGAAGGCAAAGGGTTTTATGAGATAATCGTCAGCTCCACTATCCAAACCAAGCACCCGCTCATGCGGTTGATCCTTGGCAGTAAGCACTAAAATAGGCAGATGCAAGCCCTTCTTTCTTACCTCCTTACAGATCTCGAGCCCATCGGAAATTCCGGGAATCATGCGGTCCAAGATGATCAGGTCATACGGCTCGGTCAGGGCGAAGCCCATGCCTTCCTTGCCATCATATGCCAGGTCAACTGCGTAATGCTCCTGCTCGAGGCCCCGCTTCAAAGCGGCGGCTATTTTATGCTCGTCCTCAACGATAAGTATTCTCATGCTTCGAGTA
This sequence comes from Patescibacteria group bacterium, assembly GCA_020696955.1. Next base: position 3,544 of record JAJFBK010000057.1, read on the forward strand.
TAGCCGTTATTCCTGAGAATGCACTGAGAGAAAACATGACCAGAATTTGGGCTCAGAGCGTTTGTGAGTTATCATGAAAAGGTCATTAAGCTTTCCCTCAGTATTTCCTGATTGAATATTTCTATGCCCAGACCAATCCATGCCCGCATGGCCCAACGAAAAACAGCATCCTACAAACGCTTGGCATACACAGCGCTTGCCTTGGCAGTAGCCTGGTGGGGCATGTCCTCCCTCTTTTCGCAAAAACAAGTTTCGACAGTCGAAAACGGAGAAACCGAAGGTGCTTCCAGAGCCTTGGCAATGGCAGAAGCCGAGCCTACCAAAAAACCTTACAAGGTAGGTATCCAGGCTGGTCACTGGAAAAACAACGAAGTGCCCGATGAGTTCGGACGTCTTCGAATAGAAGGAACTGGCACTTCTGCCGGAGGGGTTAACGAGTGGGAAGTAAATCTCGACATAGCCGAGCGCGTGGCCGAGCTCCTGGGCAAAGAGGGTATCGTAGCGGAAGTCCTTCCAGCCACCGTCCCACCGGGCTACCAGGCTGACGCCTTCATTTCCATCCATGCCGACGGCAATGAGGATATCAGCGTTTCCGGGTTCAAGGTTACTTATTCGGCTTGGGATGAAGACGGGGAAGGAGAAGCCCTCAGCACCGCCATTGAAACGAGTTATGCTGAAGCTACCGGCATGGAAATCGATCCAAATACTACAGAGGACATGCAGCAGTACTATGCCTTCAACTTCAATCGCTTCGTCCACACCATTGATCCTGATACTACCGGCATCATCGTTGAAGTAGGCTTCTTAACCAGCGCCAAGGATCGCCAGACCATAGTCCGCAAGCCGCAGCTTTCTGCCGAGGGCATCGCCGAGGGCATAATCTCCCACTTTAGCACCAAGTAAAACAAAAATGATCCGGCCTTCTCCTCTTTGAGAAGGTCTTCGTGTATACTGGGGCTTGAACGAACGAACGTAAGAGAAAGGAAACGATGAATACCATCATAGAAGCGAAAGGCCTTTCTAAGGTTTACCGCGGAAAAGCTGAGGATACGATTGCCCTGAAATCAATCGACCTCACCGTAAAGGCGGGAGAAAGCTTGGCCATTATCGGAAAGTCAGGAAGTGGAAAGTCCACTCTTATGCACTCCCTTGCCACCCTTGACCGGCCCACTTCAGGATCTCTCACCATCAATGGCACGAGAACCGAAAAGCTAAGCCTTGCCCAGCTGGACAAGCTGCGCAACGCCCAGTTTGGTTTCGTGTTCCAGCAATTTTTCGTCAATCCACGAAATACCTGCTTGGAGAATGTCGCCCTTCCACTGGTCATCATGGGAATCAGCCCTAAAGAGCGCACCAAGAAGGCCATGGCCATGCTTGAAGCGGTCGGCTTAGCTGACAAGGCCAAGAACCGGGCCAACGACC
>JAJFBK010000058.1 GCA_020696955.1 Patescibacteria group bacterium
GAGGAACGGCGCTTCTTTTTCGCCATAATTCAGGAGATTTTAAGAATAGGTAATGCGTTCAGGAATAGTATACCACTAGTCCTGAGCATTTTTCGAGACTCTCCCTGGCAGCCTTAGCTGAGTGCTCGCTCAAGTGGCGGAACCATTTGTTTTTTACGCGAGACAACGCCTGGAAGGAATAGCTGCGAACCGTCAGGAGTAAGCTCGAAAGCTTTTGAGGCAGTTTCTTTTTCAAAGCTAGACGCCAAGATCAACGTCGAGTTACTAGAAAGGATATCAACCACAAAGAAGAACATTCCATCCAAGAACTCTTCGTTCTTCAATTCCTCAATCCCTGCTAGAAGCTCCGCTTCCATGGCCAGGGCAGGTTTAGTATCGGTGGTCTCAAGACTAGACACTCGGATTTTCTTGTCCCCCATGGTGAAAAGTTTGCTGTCAGCCAGAAGAATGTCCCGTGCGCTCATGCCGGTAAGATCTGACTTGGCAGTAAACAGGGCGCTTGCCAACTCTTCCATGTCAGTGCCAGCCATTTTTGCCAGCTGCTCGGCTGCCTGTCGGTCTTCTTCGGTGGTAGTAGGACTGGTAAACATCAAGGTGTCCGAAAGAATGGCTGAAAGCATGAGTCCGGCGATATGACTAGGCGCTTCTTCAATGCCCTTTTGCTTCATGAGCCCCAAGATTACGGTAGCTGTGCAGGCGACTGGTCGTATGGTCACTGCCAAAGGCTCAGGTGTAGTGATGCCCCCCAGCTTATGATGGTCAACTACCTCTTTTATTAGGGCATTGCCAAGGTCGGCTGGCAGCTCGGTAGGGTTATTGGTGTCCACAATCACAACCTCAGCTCCTTCTTCCAGGGCGCCAAGTGTCTCAGGCATTTCTACGCCAAAGTGACTAAGCGCATATACAGCTTCCTTATTAGGTCGGCTAAGTACATAAGGCTCGGCCTCTACGCCGCAATGCTCAGAAAGGAACCAGGCGTAGGCGACAGCAGAAGTAACCGAGTCAGTGTCAGGGTTAAGGTGTCCAAAAACTTTTGTCATAGAATCTTCATTACTTTTACCTCTTCAGGGTAGCAGAAGAGTCATTATGGGAAAAGGTGGAAGATCCCGGGTCTAGGAAAAAAGCCACGGTAGTGCTATAACCTTGGAGACAGCAAATGCTGATTATTTCCAGGAGGCATAGCCCTATGCCACAGATTATACTGAAGGATCGCACTCGCATTCTAGAACTTGATTTCGAGAATCTGGTAGTAAATGGTATTATCCCCCTCGTTGCCGAAAGCCTCTCATGCGAGGATCCCGGAGGAGCACTTCAGCCCTCTGAAATTGAGGCTGAGTGCAGAGAGACCGGACCATACAGCATTCAACCCTGTGACCTTCATATTACTGTCATCGCCAATACCTATCCTTCACGCAAAAAGGATATCGAAACCAGACGGTCTATGCTTGCCTCCAATCTTGGAGTATTGCTCCATTCCAATGGACACGGTCCCTCGATAGGACTGTGGATCATACTTGTGGACGGATCATTTGAAGCCATTAACCTGTAATCTTAGGCAAGGCCTATAGACTCCATCCAAGACAATTAGCTCTTCCCGCTGATCGCCCGAACATCCAAAAGACATCTTGAACCTGAGGTGTCTTTTTGAATTGGGTGGCATTAGCTGCGCACCAATTTTCTGGGATATGGCTTATTTCTCTGAGAATTGCTAGAATCACTTGGATTAATAGTAGTCCTCCCCATGTCCCTATCTCTCGGAATCGTCGGCCTGCCGAACGTTGGCAAATCAACGCTCTTCAATGCCTTGGTAAAAAACGGCCAGGCAGCCGCAAACAACTACCCCTTCTGCACCATCGACCCTAACGTCGGTATTGTTGAAGTTCCAGACGAACGCTTGGGTAAACTTGCGGAGATCGTAAAGCCAAACCGAGTAGTTCCGGCAATCGTAGAATTCACTGACATCGCCGGGATCATCAAAGGTGCCTCAAAAGGGGAGGGGTTGGGCAATAAATTCTTAAGCCATATTCGAGAATCAGCGGCCATCTTGCTGGTTGCCCGCTTCTTTGAACATCCTGACGTTATCCATGTAAATGGTAAGGTCGATCCCAAGTCAGACCTGGAAACCGTTCTTTTGGAGTTGATCTTGGCAGATATGGAAAGCGTTCAGAAGGGAAAGGATCGCTACGCCAAAGCCGCCAGAGGCAATGACAAGACCGCTGCCGCCTGCCTCGCTTACACCGAAAAGATCTTTGCGGTTCTTGAACAAGAAAAGCCAGCTTCCGAAGCCAAGCCAGAGCATGAAGCCGATTTTATAGTCCTCCGTGAGCTCCAGCTCCTTACCAGCAAGCCGATGATGGTAGTAGCCAATGTTGGCGAGAACGACATTCATCTGAGCGGCAAGGAACTTTTCGACCGCTATGAACTTGGCAGTCTTATCCCAAACCCAGACTGGATAATTCCGATCTCCGCCCAGATTGAGGCCGAACTCAGCACCCTTCCCACTGAAGAACAGGCCGAGTTCCTTGGTACCTACGGACTTGAAGAGTCAGGCATTATCCGACTTGCCAAAAGCGCCTATAGCCTCCTTGGCTTAGAAACCTATTTCACTGCAGGAGTCCAAGAGGTACGAGCTTGGACCATCCCTAAAGGGGCCAAAGCCCCTGAAGCCGCTGGCGTAATCCACACCGACTTTACCAAGGGCTTCATCAGAGCCGAAGTCATTGCTTATGATGATTATGTGCGATGTGGCGGAGAAAGCGGCGCCAAAGAAGCTGGAAAGCTACGCCTAGAAGGTAAGGAATACGTTGTCCGCGACGGAGACGTCATGCATTTCCGCTTTAATGTTTAGCGAAAAATAAAAAGGCCCTCTGGAAAGGAGGGTCTTTTTTAATTACGAAACCTACAGAGTAAGTTTCTAGAGAGATAGGATTGTGGCCCGGATAGATTTTAACCGGCGAAGTGCGAATGCTCTTATGCGCATTAGGTGGGGTTTGGCATCAGAGAGGGCGCCGTTCCTTGTAAGGTCCCAGATAGCCCAAAGAGCAAAAGCGTTACCGCCCCAGATAATCATCGTTTGCAAAAACGAATTTCCGCCCGTAAGCAATTCAGTCATGGCACTCCTCCCGTAACAGTATTGGGAAGACAATACCACGAGATGTGGCACTCTACAAGAGCAACCAAAAAAGACCCCCGTAGATCTGGGCCTTCTTTGGATTTGAGAGTTAGATACTACTCTTTACTTAGGCAATAGTGAGGGACTGAAGAACGCCCACAGTTACTGCTAGAACAAATACAGCGCTCATACTCATCGCTTCAAAAGCGGTAAGGTTCTCGTAATCAACGTGACGCTTGCTTACGATCATGTAAGACTTTTGCAATGGATGCACAGTCTTTTCTTCAACCTGGACTCCAACATTGGCATTCTTTTTCATACTTTTTCTTTCTTCGGAAAACCTTTTTATTTATATTTGTTTTGTTTTTCTTTTTTCCGATGTGACTACAGTATAGCTGAGTCAGCTTGATTTGTCAATGACTACAGAGGCCTCTATCAGGTTAAAATGGCTACTGGAGCTTCAAAAAGCTACTGAGTTCCCTACCTGCGTCATGAAGGTAATCGGTACCGGAATCAAGTGCGAACAACCCGCCCAAGATCACGGCGACCACGCCAAGCATGGCAAGAATACGAATAATATCAGTCCGAATATAGTCCCCTTGGACTTCAGTAAGAGTGGCCGGCTTCCCTCCCCCTTTCAAGGAAGCAGGAGTGACGGTTGCGGCAGTGGCAACGGTAGCCGGAAGTGGCTCGCTGTTCTGGGGACGATTCTGAACGATTTGCTTGTTCGGCTTTTTGGCTTTTTTGTTGCGGTTTTTCTGTCCCATAGAAGCTTGTGTTACTGGTGTATGCGGCTTCATTTAAGCAGCTTGAGATCTGCTAGGCAAGTCAAAAAAAATATGGTACTGTAAATGTCGTAATGACAAGCGGGTATGGTATACCGGTATTACGTCACCTTGCCATGGTGGAAAAACGGGTTCAATTCCCGTTACCCGCTCCAAATACCTTTTGTAGGCAGGGGGTTGCTCGCTACCGAAACAAGAACGATCATTTCTCTGTCTATCGACAATTAACCATAGAATCGCCCGGCGTGATAGCCAAGTGGTAAGGCAGAGGTCTGCAAAACCTCCACCGCGGGTTCGATTCCCGCTCACGCCTCCAAAAAACACCTATGCTTGCACTTCAGATTGTTCACCTCATTATTACGGTTCTTCTCACAGCCTCCATACTGCTTCAGCAACGTGGTAGCGGTTTGGGTGATGCCTTCGGTGATACCAGCACTGTATATACCAGCCGCCGTGGAGCTGAGAAGGTATTGTTCTACCTGACTATCGTCTTCGGTGTCAGCTTCATCGCATTGGCCATACTTCAAACCTACCTGTCCCAACAGTAGGAACGGTAAGCCGGGATGGTGAAATGGTAGACACGCTGGCTTCAGGTGCCAGTGATCGCAAGATCGTGGAGGTTCGAATCCTCTTCCCGGTACCATGATATGACCAAAAGAGGATGAGAGTAGGAAGGGTGTCAGGGAAACGTTAGTTGCCCTGAGGAGGAGAGCAGCGAGTGAAGCGAGCGTTGAGAACCGTGGGTTCTCAAGGAGCAAAGCGACGTGAGATTCCTCTTCCCGGTACCATGATATGGACTTTTCAACCTGGATATAGTATTAATAATGCCGAGGTAGCTCAGTGGTAGAGCAGGGGCCTGAAGAGCCTCGTGTCGACAGTTCGATTCTGTCTCTCGGCACCAAACAATTCCCAACGAGAGAAGCGAGTATATTCGGGCTCTGTTCCTTCGGAACATAACCCTCGCTCGCGATAAATAGAAATGAACAAGCTCATTTCTATTT
>JAJFBK010000059.1 GCA_020696955.1 Patescibacteria group bacterium
GGGGCTTTTTAAATCTTGTTCAACTTTAATAGTCATAGCTGAGCGGAAGATTGCACAGGGAAAGATCAGTTATTGACATTTTGGGCAAAATATGGTATAGTTCAGCATTCTCGTACAATGGAGCGAACAATGAATAACGGTATCCTTTCGTCTGCAGTTGCTGGATGGGTCATGCGCAATCGACCCGAGGGGTTTGTCTTTGGTATCGAATATCCCGAAGTTCACCCAGATATTGTGGAAATGGCCAAGCATGGCCAGATCGTTGCCTACCCTAAGTCAATCTGTTCCGAGCAGGTTACAGAATCGTTTGACGCTTCGCTCGCCACAATCAGACATGCTGAGCCAGGTATTGTCAGGTTGCCGGTTCCAACCTGGATCGCAGACTGCGACTCTTCCGACGCTGTCGGACAGTGGATGACGGAAGACGAAGCACATGAGGCTCACAGTCAGTTTGTAGCTCAGCTTCAAGACTTCTTCTCGTAACCTTAAAGTGAAGGAGCATCAAAAAAGCCACTGATTAATCAGTGGCTTTTTCATTGTCTGGGTTCATGCTTATTTCATAACCAAATAGCTTCACCGGATCATTTTCATAACCTTTCTTATCCAGCAAATAATGAAAGTAAAAATGTATCAACAAACCAATACCGGCCAGCGTGAAAAAGAGAACGTAACTATTCTCCAAAACATGATACTGTTCTTGCACATTTCCCAATACAAATCCTGTCAAAGGAAACATGAACACCGCAACTTCATAAGCCTCTCTTCCTGCTTCATTCATTATGAGCTGCTCTCGCTCATCTTTGGCACTTAAGAATGTTGACTCTTCTTCCAAAGTCCTTTTAAGATTTTTCCCACTAAAGGCCGCAAAGAAGAGTGCCATGATAATCCAAAATCCTGCCAGCGTAACGACAGTGATTGATATGCGAAGCCATAGCGGCATCGACACCCTTTCGAGCATGACACTGACTCCAGGGAGCATAATGACAGCAATGGCATACAAGGTAGCTTTTTTCTTATTGATATTAGGAAATAGCTTCATAATTCCTCCGGAATAAATAACTGTTCTATGGATTGGTCAAAAAATCGAGAAAGTTTAAATGCCAAAGCTAGAGACGGCATATACTCACCTTTCTCCAAATAATTGATAGTCGAACGGGTAACACCAACGGCAATGGCCAATTGCTCCTGGGTCATATTACGCTCGGCCCTCAATACCTTTAGTTTGTTGTTGATAGTCGGCATAAAATGCATGTAGTATATATGCTACATTATGTCAAGTTTATACTACATAATGGCACGACTGGCGTGCGAACACTACAAACCGACAGGCGTAATTTAAGCCGTTTTATGACACCAGTCCAGGTATACTTGGGATCATGAAAGGTTTTAGTCTATTGACAATGAAGGGGCTTTCTTTTAAAATTGGCTATCACTCAAGGCAATGCCTAGCTATAGGTAAAATCTTTCCTTGAGTTGGAGTACGGATGAAATTCCATTTAGTAGTACCAATTGTCGTATTGGGCTTAGCCGCAGCCATGCCGCTCTCAGCTCAATCTGCAGAGGCATGGAGCCCTCGGTCTGCCCCTTCTATCCAAGCGTCGACAAATGCAAAGTGGATCAATTGGGCCAATAAGGGTATGGGCATTAAGGAAGAAATTCCCAGTTGGGCGAATTATCGTGTCACCCTAATTATCAAGCGTGCAGGCAAAGATGTAGTCGTTGAAAGGCATTTTACTACGAGCGAACCTACAGTTAGCAGTAATCAGGTCATGCTTGATCAAGAAGTAAAAAGACGCGATCTTCCTAATGGCCGTAGCCAAAATTGGACAGCCATAAAGCTTGTTAGGGCACAAAGCATAGAAATATTCGTGCAAGAGCTGGTACGAGTCATAGACGTCGAACAGAAACCCAAGAAGTAATCTTGCACGCGCCATCTTCAGTGCCCCTTACTCATTGTAAGGAGCACTTTTTTTTAATGACGCCTTCCCTACAAAAAAAGACCGCCGGTTTTACCCGACGGCCTCAAAATCTCTATCCCCTCCAATTTTTTCTTACCACTTCTTTGTGGCGATCCATGGCTTCCTCCGGGATTACCTCCCCGAATCGTCGGAAAGCCGTAAGTTCAAAGCCATGGGATTCCATCAAGCGACCAATCTTCAAGGTATCTTCCACTTCAAAGTCTTTTCCAACACCACAAAGCTCTTCGGCTGCACTCGCCCCTTCTTTGCAGTGGATCATTCCAATCAGTTTAGGCTCAGCCATGCAGGCATAAGTAAGTCCATGAGGAAAACCATAACTAGTATTGCAGGTGTAGGAATCTCCAGGAATCGTAAGCACTCCGCCTTCGATCACTAGCAAGTCATGGCGTTGGTGAGCGATTGATTGGGAAATGTCACGTGGACGTGCCAAATCAATAATGATCGCTCCTCCTGAAAACCAGAACGGCTCGACTTTTAAAGCAGTTTCCGCTCCTGTGACGGTTATGATCAACCTAGACTTGCAGGCTTCCTGCAAGTTGGTGGTCACCCGGCACTGTTTACCAGGATTACGCTCTAAAATTTTCTTTTGGATCATTTTCAAGCGTTCCAGATCACGGCCATAGAGCAATACTGAGCCGACATCAGGTGCAATTATTTGGGCGGCAGCACTTCCGGTAGAACCAGTGGCCCCTATTATCGAGACTTCAAGTTCAGCAGGGCAATACCCTGTTCTTTTCGCTGCTTCAAGCAAGGCTTTGACGCCGAAATAGCTTGTCCCCCTATTGCCGTTTGTTACCCATTTGCCCTTCTCTGCGGCGTATTCGGCAATTTGTTTGCCTCCTTGGCCTCCTATAATTTTTGTATAGGCGCCAAGTCCAAATCCGCTAACTCCATACTCGGTCAGAGCATCGACATATAATCGAAGTTTATCCTGAGGATCGAGTCGCATCATCTGTTCGCTTGTCAGCGGCAAGATGCCAAAAGACATGTCCACACAGGCACCGGTCAGAGGGCTATAGATGTTTATGGCCCCATTGTCCTCTAGCCTCAGCATTTTCTTTACTGGCACCTTAGGCAATACCTTTTCCTGAATAATTGAAGCTGGAACTAGACGTAAGAATCCATATTTCAAAGGGTTGCTGCGAATGATGAACTCACGGTTTTTCCATGCATCGTCATAGGCATTCATCAAGAATCCAACTCGAGTATTTCTAATTCCTGGCATGTTCGCTCCTGTATTTTTTAATGTTCGAGGCATGTCTCACGATCACCCAAAAGGCCATGAGGAAGATCACTCCGCGCACCAGCACTGGATCCGTTACGAAAAACTGGGAAATACCAGCGATCCAAGCCCCCGTAATGGACGCCATCCAAACCTGCCCTTTTCCTAGCAATACCCTGGTAAGGGCAAGGACTAAGCAAAACAAGCAGATAGCGGCCAAGGCAACCTGGAGCTGACAAACCATCAGCATCCCAATTCCAGTCGCCACGGCCTTGCCACCTTTCTTGAATCCGTTATAGAGAGGAAAGGTATGACCCAAAACGGCACAAAGCCCGACTAAAATAGTCAGATTTGCACTGCCCGTAGCTTGGAACATAAACCAGGACGGCAGGAATCCCTTGCCAAAGTCCAAAAAGAAGACAAGGGAACCAAGCTTCCAACCCAGAACTCGCCAAATGTTTGTGGCTCCTGGGTTATTGCTTCCTACGGCCGTAATGTCCACTCCTTTTAACTTCGCCACCCATATGCCAAAGGTCAAGGAACCGATGAGATATGAAGCGATCAGTCCCAAGACCACAAAAAACGCGTTCATAAGAGTCCTTTTTCAGGGTACTCAGACACTCTCGTATCTGGCAGATGAATAGTAGCAGGAAAAGTTCATTTGTAACATACTAAAAAGCCCCTCGTGAAAGAGGGGCTTTCCGGCTGACATATTATTTCTTGGCAGCCAATTTCTCTTGGCGGGCGTGCAGAGTAAGGAGGGCGATAATGATAGCAAAGGCCACAAAGGCAAGAAGCGGAATGGTAATAAATCCGAACCATTCAATGTACTTAGCCGTGCATGAGTAACCAGTAGTCGTGCAGACAATAGTGCCTTCCGGAGCATACTTAGCCATAATGTAGAGCACGTTGTGATAGAAGGAGATAAAGAGACCGATTAAGGCTAGCGGTAAGGCATACAGATGAACGCCCTTGTCCTTGCGCCAGATTCCAACAGCCAGGATGGCAACCAAAGGATACATGGCAATGCGCTGGTACCAACAGAGATGGCAAGGCGGATATCCAGCAATATCACTGAAATACAAGCTGCCAAGCATGGCAACCGCTGCCTGGATCCAGGCTAACTCAAGAAAAGGAAGTTTTTTCATTACGGGAATTACTGATTTATGCCTCTACTATACGCTTTTGAGACTTCTGGAAAAAGTGGTAACTATTTAGTAACCATGCCGCTGATCAATCCCTCTTTCAGCGCCTGATCGGGTGTCAGACTTTGGGAGCTGTCTATGAGGACGGCCGCCTCTTTTTCTGTTTTGCCAGTTGCTTTTCTGATAATGGAGCGATAGGTACGATCTTCGATTTCAAGCTGCTCTCTTCTGCGAGCATATTCCCGAAGCGGACGATCATGCTGGTCATAATCCCCGTCCAGATTAACATTCATATGAAAAGAAAAGGAATGCATCATGAAAAAAGTATTTGCAAATGCAAACCTACGCTCAACTGGAACTGCCAAGAACGGATAGAGAGCGGAAGACATTACCACGGTCTGGCCAATGATGGTAACCGGATAACCTGAATCCAAAGCCTTGAGTTCTTCGTGCAGACACATACCTTGATTCACTGATCCGCCAGTGCTGCTTATCACGACCACCACGTCTTTGATGGGGCTCTCCGACTTCA
>JAJFBK010000060.1 GCA_020696955.1 Patescibacteria group bacterium
GTCACTGCTAATCTTGGAATAAATACTAAGCATTTCTTTTCTAACCTCATCATAAGATGAAACTAGAAGTTCTACTTTTTCCTTATGTGAAGATAATAATTCGTCATTTTCTAAAGGAGTATCAGTACTCTGCTTGCTTTTATCAAACTCTGAAATATCTTGATCTGTATGTTTAGTTATTTCAGTTAGTGCGTGGATTCGTGAATTAATTTCAATGTCTGATGTAGAAACTTCTATACCTTGTGACTGATATTTTTCTTTCACATATCGGAAAACGTCCATATCGCTCGTAGTAGACTCATTTTTTTCAAATATCTCTACGTTATTATTGTTTGAAGCACGTTCACTCATGTAAGTCCATTATTGGAGGTTATAAGTATAGTATACGAGAAGTTTTAGGATAGTCATTATGTAGTCAAATAGTTCGAGGAGCATTATGATGATCCCGACCAAAAATAAGCTATCCAAATTGGATAACTTATTTTTGTTTGTGTTCACGAAATACTCGAACAAGAAAAAGGCCGCTTGCACTATGAAGCCCAGGGATTATCTGGATGTCTGCGTCATGTACTTCCGATAACCCTTACTGATATATTGTGGGTATTACAAATCAAGTTACTTTCCATGCCAAATAACGAAAAGGGTGAAATTATCAGAGAGAGTGCATTAGAAACACAAATAGAGCCTCAACAAGACATGTCTTATGACGGTGTCATAAGCGGCCTATACGACGCTTTGGTATCCGCACAGAGCATGCCCCCGGAAGGAGTTGAAGTTCCTGAGGGGCTGATGCTGTGGCTGGGACAGAGACTTGAGTATAATAAGACGCTTATAGAAGAAATCAAGCAACGGTCTCAAGAGGGAGAGATTTCTTCCGTAATTCACCCTAATACCAAAGAGATTATTGATTTGAGTGATTTCATTAACAGGGCTGAGCAATCAGTTGTATTTTCGGAAGATGTAGAACAGAGAAAAGCAGCTGGAGAATTCCAAGACGTAAAAACTGAAGAAGAATTGGCTGAAATACGCAGGAAAATTCGATCAAATTTTTTAGATAGTAGCCAATAAGTAAGGTGTTTATTGGATTATCCGGTTTCTTTTCCCGTAAAAAGAGAGCTACCAAGATTTAGTAGCTCTCTTTTGTTTTATTGAAACAAGGAGATGGAAGATTTGGCCAACCCCTCAATCGTTCTTTTCCAAAATGTACTCAATGATGTCTGGCTTTTTTGCCAAGAGTGCCAGAGGGAGGAATATGCAGCCAAGGCAGCAAACAGAGCCTGCACTATATCCTTGGGACATGCTCGAGGAAGATTTAATGGTCCATCCGCTCTCTAGCAGGTCATTCAATTCTCGTTGTTGATTTCGATTGTTGGCTTGTACACGCAGTATTTTTTGGGCCATAGATGTGAAACTAGTTACGGTAAGATTGTGGGCGGAGCCTATTTAGATGGTAGCACTATTCATTGCGGGAGGGCCATTCTTGAACCATCTTGAGCCATGATTAATTGACTCGTACTCTGTTATAAGATAGAACGAGATCGTAGGTTATTGAAAAAGAGGTGGTTGGATGCTTAATCAGATATATGATGAGCTGTGTGCTGTTGGGATGGACATAGGCGGTGACAAGGAGCTAATGGCAGAAGGCTGGCAACTGTTGATAAGGATTGCCAAGGCCTCATGCCATCTCTACGAGCACCCTTTGGAAGTAGTTCCGTCATTATGGCTTTATGATGATCATGCGATGACGCCTTGCAGGTCCTATTCTCTTGCTGAGATTCCTTATTTTCGAGGACGACGACTTCCTCGATGCTTCGGTGAGCGAATCTTAACGCTGTATCCACTCCATAAAGATTCTCATCATCTTCGATGCGTAATTCACCACGATTGCCTTGAAGGCATTGTTGATCAGGAGCTAGTGGTATTTTCCTGGAAGTTGAAGATCCACTTCGCCTCTCTCCATATAGAGGGGGCAAAGGGTATCCGAAGGTATCGAGATGTTATGCTCGAGCAATGGGAGAGGCTTGAAGAGCACTAAAGGGAACCTCCAGCCTTGCCAAATCGTGGCAAGGCTTTTTCTTTTGTCAGTGGTGCTCTTCACCTTTCCGGTGGTTTATGCTATAAAAGACAAGGATCAAGATTAACAACATGCGGGTATCGTATAATGATTATTATGTCTGCCTTCCAAGCAGAAGACGCGGGTTTGATTCCCGCTACCCGCTCCAAACAGATTTGGTATCCACGTTAGTGGATGGCAGATCTGTTTTTTGTTTGTGAGGGCGGGAATCAGTACCTTGTGCAAGCCTGCCTCGTTCGTCTGGGAGACGAACTGCTAAGATTCCCGCTACCCGCTCCATCGGTATTCCGGCCCTAACGGCTGGTTTTTCGTTTTAATTGGGGCCTTAACCTGAGCTCTTTCCCTGAAAGGCAAAATCTGGTACTGTAACGGAGTAAGTTTTATGGTGACTGTGGCGCAGTGGTAGCGCACCTGATTGTGGCTCAGGTGGTCGTGGGTTCGATCCCCATCAGTCACCCCAGAAAAAGACCTGCAATTTATTGCCGGTCTTTTTCTGTTAAGCGAAGATGGAGGATCGAGTACCAAGTGCAAGCTTGCCATGTTCGTCTAGATTTACTTCACAAAAAAACAGGCCTATGCCTGCTTTTTTATTTACACACACTCGACTTCTTGTCCGACTTCCTCTTTGTAATGCTCGCAGAGGAAGTGCATGATCTTGCCCACGAGCTCGTAGGGAGTGCGATTTATTGAAGTGCCGCCCATTATTCGATAAAGGACCTGCCTGTCTACCCCTGATACCCGCTGCATCTCCAAAATGGACATCTGCTTTTTCATGGCTCTGAGCATGGAAGCGATCTCATCGCCGTCTATGGCTGGGGGAATGACAAGGGTTGGCATGGAACTAATTTACTTACTGCGTTACAACGATACTAGCACATCTTTTTGTCATGATGCTAGACATAATATCGTCGAAACAGTCGGGATCCGAAGTCTCGGAAGGAGTTGGCCATATATCCGAAGGCAAGAGCTCCGGTCAATGCGGCTTCTAGCTCTTTCCCCTTGGCTTTGACTGCCTGCCGTTCGTATAATTCGGCGGTTCTGCCGAAATCATTGGCTACGGCAAAGCATACTTCCAGTTTCTCTCGGAGGTCAGCCTTTGAAGTTGGCCGTGGCAAGGAAAGGCCTTCTCCCTTTAACAGGTGCCTTTCCTTTGATCTGATTGCTGTTCTTTGCATCATACCTCCTTAGAACGGTGCTAGTTCCGGATCAGTGAGCTCTTTTGGAGCTTGTACTTGCTTGATTCCGTCGGCTTGACTGGTGATGATGAAGACTCGGCGTCCGCCTTTCTCTTCCCACCAACCCCTGGCCTGGTAAATATTTCCCTGCTCAAACTTGTCGACCGCTTCCTTGAAAGCAATGGCCTTTCCCATGTTGGTTATGAGCTCGGCGTAGCGGTTTCCGCTTCGGGCCGTCTTTTCTTCCACTCCTTCAACGATGAAGGTAAGGCTTATCTCCTCAGTCTTCTTGTAAGCGGTAACGGCGGGCTTGCTAGGAATGACCGGATCCTTGTCCATATCCTCAAGATCCTGGGTGAAGTATTCACTGAATCCAAGGTTAAGACAGGCATCCATGCGGGCTCGCTTTTCAGCGATCTTGATAGAGTCGTTCACTCTTCCTCGTTCGCTGATAGCACAAGCTCCACGTCCTTCTCCTACGAATGTTCCGTTTCGGTAAAGACGGCAGCGGTAGGCCACTACGTCCTTTGTGGTAATCATGGAAAGCGTGTCCTCATCTTTCTCAAGTTCTGAAACTATATTGAAAAGAGAGAAGATTTTTTCCATTCCAGGCTTGAAGAGGGTGGGCTTGGAGGACTTTCCATAGATGTCTATCTGACCGTAGTCAATTCCTTGCTGGAGCTGAGTGGCAACGAACTCCTTGATAAGGGCTCGTCGTTCACCTTCAGCCTGGGCTGACTTTCTTAGTTCCTCAACCGGACCGAGCGTCGCACTTTGCTTCACCTGGACGGTCTTGGGCTTTATAGTAGTTACTTTGTTCGTATTCATATGATGAATTTGTTATGTAATCGTTGGCATTATTGTTCGCAACTGGCGTTCCTTGAAATAGAGCGAGAAGATGCGAGTTAAGCAGTGCTGATTTCATACCCCCCTTTCTTTTAGGTTATGTAATAATGTATTGCTATAATACAACCGATTCACTGTTATTTCAAGTTACAACGTAACAAACATATACCGAAAATAGCTCACAGAGCCAATTTTTAAAATAACTAAAAAAGAGGCTATAATAGCCTCTTTTTTATACCTTCAAAATGCTAGTATTCGGGACGGCTGACTATGGAAAATTTATCGATGGGATAGCTTTGTAGTACGGCTCTTCCCACGATCTCTGACTTAGAAAGAAAGCCCCATTCGCGTGAGTCGCTGGAAGCCCGGCGGTTGTCACCAAGGACAAAATAGCTATCAGAGGGAACTTTGTACACTGCATTTTCCATTCCAGAAACTACATAAGTGAGATTCTCAGGCGAGAGGTAGGTCTCAGAAAGAATAAAGCCTTCGGGATTCTCTGCATTTTTAATGCTTACCCGGCCATCCTTGATGATGACCGTTTCTCCTGGTAGCCCGATAACCCGCTTTACGAAATTAAGGGTCTCGTCTTTCGGATATTTCAGCACAACGACATCACCCCTGCGGGCTTCATGGAAATAGTAACTTACCCGGTCAACCCACAATCTATCGTCGGTGTGGAGGTTGGGAGACATGGAAGCCCCTTCAACTTGGTATTGTTGAAAAATGATGTGGGTGAAAAGGAAGATGCTGTGCCGTATGGTGTAAGCCGGAGATTCTTTTTGCATGACTTCAGTATAATAGGTTTTGCTATAACGAACTAGCCTAGAAAGGAGGGGGGAAATAAGATATGGTGAAAGTACTTAATTCCTTCTTCATTTCATGCCTCTTTCCAGCTACAAACGAGTTCTCTTGAAACTGTCCGGCGAGCAATTTTCGGGTTCCCGTGAACATGGCATCGACCCTGAGTTTCTTGGTAGGCTCGCATTGGAACTGAAAGACGTGCTAGATAGCACTAAAGTTCAGTTGGCAATCGTGGTAGGAGGGGGTAACTTTATGAGAGGCGCTTCCATTGCAAATCACGGAATTGAAAGGGCAACTGGAGATTACATGGGAATGCTTGCCACCGTCATAAACGGTATGGCCATGGTAGACGTTTTGGAGCAAAATGGTCAGCCTGCTCGCTTACAGACACGCCTCAGAATTGACAGCGTAGCCGAACCCTATATTCGCAGGCGGGCAATTCGTCACATGGAAAAGGGAAGAGTGGTCCTGATTGCCGGAGGAACCGGGAACCCATACGTCACCACGGACACGGCTGCAGTCAGCGCTGCCTTGGAACTTGATTGTGACCTCGTCCTCAAAGCCACAAAGGTTGACGGAGTGTACGACAAGGATCCGGTTGCCCACAAGGACGCCGTTAAAAAAGACTCCCTTTCTTTCTCGGAGACTCTAATAAACTCCCAAATAAAGGTAATGGATAACGCTGCCATTTCCTTGGCCATGGATAATGGTCTTCCCATTGCCGTTTTCGATCTTCTTACCCACGGCAACATACGGCGTATCATTCAGGGCGAGCCAGTCGGAACCATAATTAGCTAGCGCCATGCATACTCTTATCGATCATCTTTCAAATCTTTTTAAGGAAGCGTTCCTGGCTGCTGGTGCCGAACTGTCCTCGGCCCTTATTACCAAGTCGGAACGTCCTGATCTTGGTCAGTTTCAGTGTAATGCCGCCCTGGCTGCCGCCAAATCAGCGGGAGTTTCTCCTCGTGAGTTAGCTGAGAAGGTGGTAGCCTCCTTGGCTGGAAAGCCCGAGTTCTCAAATCTTTCCATTGCTGGTCCAGGATTTATCAACATCAGTCTGAACGACGAGTTCCTTATCTCATGGGGCAGATCACTTTTTGAATTCGGCCCCCAGGAAAAGAAAGATGAGAAAGTGCTCATCGACTTTGGAGGCCCAAACGTGGCTAAGCCTCTTCATGTTGGGCATTTGCGTTCAGCCGTAGTGGGTGACTCAATTCGGCGACTCTACCATTTTCTAGGTTATGACATTACCGGAGACATACATTTGGGTGACTGGGGAACGCAAATGGGTATGCTTATCTGTGAAATAGAACGTGAGCA
>JAJFBK010000061.1 GCA_020696955.1 Patescibacteria group bacterium
AAGTCCGGAAGGAACCTTTTTTCTTTCTTCACGTGCGCCCCTCATTGAAAAGCTTTCCTCATGGAATACCATCAAGGATCGCGGACTTATCAATGAGAGGGACACTCCCCTGGTTCCTGAGCGCTTAAGATCCAAGTACCGCAGGTTTCATTATATTGCCAGCGAAGCTAACGCCCGCAGCGACCTTACAGCTCTCAAAGTCGGAAGCATGATCCTGATGATCACCATGCTCGAAGCCGGTTGGTCCCTAGATCATTTGAGATTAAAGGATCCCGTGAATGCCCTTGCCCAGTGCAATAGTAATCCTTATGGTTTCTTGGAACTGGACAATGGCTCGAGCCACTCACCCCTTAAAATCCAGTGGCTGCTTCTCCAAGAAGCATGTCGTTTTGTGGAAAAAGTTGGCCATGATCTGCCCGAGTGGGTCTTCTGGGTTTTGGACAGATGGGAGCTCTGCTTATGTTCTCTTGAGAAAAAGTCAATTCTTGACGTGAAGGAAAACTGGATAGAATGGAGGGCAAAGCAGTACCTGTTGCAAACAACGGCTCGAGATCTCAAACCGATTGAGCAAGTATACGCCACTGAATTCATAGGTCTTGGAGAAGAAGTCGAAAGAGCCAAAAAACTCGAGGCGACTAGGATGCTTGCCCCCCACTGCATAGCCGACCGGGATGCGCCTCCTGACTCAGTCCGGGCTCAAGAACGAGGAAAAATTGTACGAGAAATACTGGAAAAGGGAGAGGAAAATCGAAAAGTTGACTGGGTGAAGGAGACTAACCAAAACAAAGGAACAGACTTGTCGTTTCCCGAACCCGAACTAGCGTGTCTCTAAATTCAAGAGGCAGACCACTAAGGTCTGCCTCTTTTTAAAATAAAAAACGCTTCAACTTTAATGGTTGAAGCGTTTGAATTAAGCAGCGACATCATCCGAGGTGTCAGGAATAACGCTCGTAGCAACATCGTGGGCCCAACCAAGCTTTTTTAATGCTAAATGGGGCAGGTCTTGGAAATGGTACTCCTCATAGAGGTACTCCGTGGCGCCTACTTTCCATCCGGGCACACACCAATACCAGATTTTTTCAATATGAGACCCACTTGAAGTTTTGAGTAACTTCTTAAAATCTTCGGTGTTCTCAGGAGCAAGCATTATGGGCTCCATCTCCATCTCTCTTTCTTTTTCTCTTCCTTTTTTAAATATTATGATTTTGACAACTACCAGTCCTCCTTCCAGGTTTGCAGGAAAATGTATCTCCCCATTTTTTGTGAGTGCATCCCGTACGCATTCAAAGCTCCTCTCAAAAAGAGAGTATTTTACCTGCGTGCCTCTCCCGTGTAGCACCTTCATGGCCTCCTCCTTTTGGAAAAGTTGAGGGACCTACGCACATAGCGTAAGTCCCAATAAAAGTACCAAAGCCATCCCGCCAGGGTCAGCCTTGGCTCTATGGTCTAAATCAGGGAGAGTATACCAAAGAAGAGAGGATTTTTCAATTATCAGCGATAAGCCCCATTCTGATATTATAAAATCATGAAGAAATTCCGTCTTTTTTTATTATTTGTCTATGCCGGAGGGTCTGCACTGATCCTGGGGGTAGCAATCATTCTCTCGCTCATGGCTTTTTCCAAGCCATATACTTACTCGATTCCACGGAACGTCCCTGAAAAGAGAATCGCCATAGTATTTGGGGCTGGAATTCGGTCAGATAACTCCCTGACCCCCATGCTTAAAGACCGAGTTGACGGGGCAATTGCTCTCTACGCTGAAAAGCGAGCCCACAAGATCCTGATGACCGGAGACAATAGCCGAACAGACTATGACGAAGTGACAGCAATGAAGGCGTATGCGACAGACCGTGGCATACCTGAAGCTGACATCGCTCTTGATTATGCCGGCTTTAGCACTTATGAAAGTTGTTATCGTGCCAAAGAGGTATTTGGGACAAGGGCGGCCATATTAGTAACCCAGGCGTATCACTTGCCTCGAGCTATCTACACCTGTCGAAAGCTGGGAATTGACGCCGTGGGACTTGCTCTTCCAGATTTCAGCAAGTATCCAGATGTCAGAAATCGATACATGGCTCGGGAGTACGCAGCCATTCTTAAGGCTTGGATAGAGCTTAATATCACCCATCCAAAACCCACCTTCTTAGGAGATCCCGAACCAATAGAGTAACCGATTTCGAGGCTTGTTGAAAAAGCTCTACCGTCACTATAGGATAAAGGCACTACCATTAACTTTTTCTAATGAACGAACAGATTCCTAATAAACTCCACCGCAAGCGACACGTTTATACGAGTTACAAATCAAAGGCCGATGCAAAGCGCACGGCAGCAGAGAAATTTGCCGACCTGATGACTGACAGCTTTGGTTCAGTGGCGTTTTTGGTTTTAAACTTAACCTGGTTCGTTATCTGGATCCCTTGGAACATGGGCCTCATCCCTGGAGTAGAAGCTTTCGATCCTTTTCCTTTCGGGCTTCTGACGATGATCGTTTCCCTCGAAGCCATCTTCTTGGCAATCGTAGTGCTGATATCCCAAAACCGGGCTGCTCGGATTGCTGATCTTCGAGAAGAAATAGACCTTCAAGTAAACCTCATTTCTGAAGAAGAAATCACCAAACTCATAAAAATGCTTTCCGCTCTTTTGGAAAAGCAAGGCATTAACACTAAGGAAGATGAGGAGTTGCAGCAAATGCTACGACCCATTCAAGGATCTGATCTTGAAAAAAGCATCGAGAACCAGCTTCACACTAAATAGAGGCCTGCATTTTATCGAGGGCTGCCAGCCCGATAAAACCACTATCACTTTCAGGCAAGGAGCCGGTAAGGATAAGTTCCCGGAACTTTTCAAGCGGCATTTCTTCAACTTTTGTAGCCTCGCTTCCATGGACTTCCGGTTCCTGTATTTTTCGACAATTAGTTACCAGGTAATTGTGCTTTATCCGGTCGGAATAAGGACAGCTGAGCGATTCCCCGAGATAGGTGAAATCACCGGTATATCCAGTTTCTTCCAGGAATTCACGCGGCATTGCCTCCTCATGAGACTCCCCCTCATCCACATGTCCGCCAGGCATCTCAAGAAGAACTCGTTCAGGGCCTGGACGAAACTGACGGACTAAAACCACGTTTTGATCGGTGGTAACCGCAAAGGCACAGGCCACTGTTCCTTCGATTTTGACATCGAACTCAACCACCTTTCCTTCATCTGATTGAAAGACTTTCCGGTCCATTTTTCGGAAACCGGAATAAACCCTTTTTTCATCTATTTTCTTCCAGTTTTCTGAGCTCATAAGGATACTGACTTTAAGGGAACCTGATAACCCAATAGATTTTCCACCAATAATTCAAAAGAAGGACCCAAGTCAGTCACGGCATATTCCCTCATGCCATGCTTGGAAAGCTTCGCCTCCACTTCCGGGTGCCGCTGAAGATAATCAGCCAAAGAGGCAGGAACTACGTCTGTCTGGGAAATAACTTTGATATTCGTGAGAGTCTGCGCCTTCTCGGCCAAAGCGGCATAATGCGTACACCCTAAAATGATTGCCTGGACCCCAGCCTCTTGCAAAGGAAGCAAGTAGTCTTCGAGTACGGGCAACAACCACTTTCCCCCTCCGTACTCAAGCAAAGGAACCAGGAGCGGAGCCGCTTGCTGCGAAATGGTAACCGAAGGATTTAATTTGCGAAGCTCACGCACATAAGCCCCAGAATCAACGGTACTGGTCGTTGCCAGCACTCCAATATTGTTAAATCCCCCGACAATAGCTGCCTCTGCCGCAGGAATAAGTACCCCCAAGACCTTTCGGTCGGGATAATACTCAGGCATATACTGCTGCTGAATGGTTCGCAATGCTTCTGCGGAAGCGGTATTGCAGGCCACCACCACTAAGCCGCAGCCTTGATCAAACAAATAGCGCAGAGCTTCCCAGGTAAATTCTAAAATAGCGGCCTGGGAACGGTTTCCGTAAGGAAGCCGTTTCGTATCGCCGAGATAACAGTAATCGTACTGAGGAAGGAAGGACTCAAG
Source organism: Patescibacteria group bacterium (assembly GCA_020696955.1). The sequence continues at coordinate 4,021 of JAJFBK010000061.1, forward strand.
GCTTTTAGCAATGAGCAACCCGCCCGCTCCAGAGTCAAATATGCCTATTTTCATTACCCTAAGGCTACCAGAGAAAGGGGAATTGTCAAAAAAGATATTTTCAGGTAGAATTACATCTGATTACCGCAAGAAACGCATGAACATGCGCTCGTAGCTCAGGGGATAGAGCGTCTGGTTGCGGTCCAGAAGGTCGCAGGTTCGATTCCTGCCGAGCGCACCAATGGCCAATTACCGTTTTACGGTGGTTGGCCATTGGTCGTTTAGACTGACTCGAACCTGCGACCTTCGCCACAAACGAAAGCAGGTACGACCACGCTTCTGTGCTTTGCCAGAAAGTGTTGAGCGAAGCGAATGGACTGCCGAGCGGGCAGAAAGTGTTGAGCGAAGCGAATGGACTGCCGAGAAAACAAAAATGAGAAAAGTGAAAACAACCCTTCCAACACGGGCAAGGGACTACTCTTTCCACTTTTCTCATTTTTGTTTTGGTGAATTCTACACAGAGAGATCCGAGCGGGCAGAAACTATCGGGAGGAAGCAATGGCGCACCCTATCACCGCAAACCCCCTCTCTTTCAACAGACCGGTACAGGCACTGAGCGTACTTCCAGTCGTACATACGTCATCAATGATTACGAAGCATGTGCCCTTGTCATGCTTTTCTAAAACTTTTTCATTACAAAAAAATGGAGCAGCCACCTGCTGCTTCCTCTCAAACTTGCCCTTCCCCACCTGCGAACGTTTTTTGAAATGTCTTTTTAATAACCCCATTTCACAAGGAACATCTAGCCACTG
>JAJFBK010000062.1 GCA_020696955.1 Patescibacteria group bacterium
TACCTTACCGGACATCCCTGAAGATACCTTGACCCAAGTTGAGCACCTTTCCTTCGCAAAGAAGCAAGGCTCAAAGAGGTCCTGGACCGTAATCTATTCATGGATGATGGGATCTCCTGAGGGATGTTTCGAAATCCTTGCCGAGGAAAGCTGTGGAGAGACGATATTGGAAAAGCTCAACGACCCGCTTAACCCTTATTCCAAAATCCTGTCAGCTATCCATGGCAGCCTTATGGGATACCCCCTACTCTGCGAGATTGTTGACGAAAACAATGACGGTGAAAAGTGCGAATGGAGCCTCCGAATAAAAGGCCACCTTCCCCGAGGAAAGGATATCCGCAACCCAGAAAGATTCCTAGCCCTCCTTGCCCGTCAGTGCAACAAGGCACTTGCCTAATCCAAAGCCGTCTCTTTCATGTTAAAGAGACGGCTTTTTTATTCCAAGATATTCTCGAGGTGAGATACTACCCCATCGCTAACTGTCACACTGTCGATCCTTATGTTCCTACCAGGAAACCTTGCATTAACCAATAAAGCCAAAAGCGATAGCTTCTTCCTTTTCCTGTAATCGATCTTGAAGATCGGATCAAAGACTCTTCTATTGGTGGCGGTTTTTACTTCCACCACCACGATTGTCTCCCCGTCCTGACAAAGCAAATCAATCTCCCCCACCTTAAAGACAAGGTTTCTACCTAAAATTTTTAATCCTTTTGTAATTAAAAAATCGGCAGCTACGGATTCACCGTAACTGCCGATTTCTTTTGAGTTCATTTAGGCGCTTGCCTCTTCGTCTTTGGCTTCTTCAGCCTCAGGAACGGTAGCGACTGCCTCAGCTTCTGCTGCAGCGGCTTCGGCCTCAGCCTTTTCCTCTGCTTCTAGCTTGGCGGCCTCTTGGGCGGCGATTTCAGCTTCCATGCGGGCTTTTTCTTCAGCGGCCAACTTGGCGGCTGACTCATCCCAAGTTTCGTATGAAGGACCTTCAACCTTGAAGCGAGCTGACTTACCGCGGCGATCACGCATGTAGTACAACTTGGCTCGGTTTACTTCGGCAACCTTGATACGCTCAACCTTCACGACGTTTGGTGAGTGAAGAGGATAGGTCTTCTCTACTCCGACGCTTCCGGCCGCGATCTTGCGAACCGTGAAGCTTCCGTTCAAACCGGTTCCGTGCTTAACGGCAATAACCAGGCCTTCGAAGATCTGTACGCGCTCTTTGGCACCTTCTTTGATACGCTGGTGAACACGAACAGTGTCACCTGACTTTACCATTGGAGGATTTTTCTTTCCGTATTTTTCTAGCAAAAGATTTGCAACCTGTGTGTTCATGACTATTTCTTAGGCATTACGCTGACAATCCGAGTGGATTTGAGAGCGCCAGTAAATTTGCGCTTCATGACAGTCTTGAACTGTACCAATCCGTCACGCAGGGCGAAGAGGGTATCATCATCGCCGACACCAACGCCTTCACCGGCTTTAAATTTCATACCAAACTGCTTAACAACGATGTTGCCAGCCTTAGCATGTTGATCTCCAAAGATTTTGACTCCAAGACGTTGAGATCGACTATCACGTCCTAGACGGGTACTACCACCCGCTTTTTTATGTGCCATAGAGAGCTATTTATAAGACTATAAGGGAGAATAAGTGACTCGGACCAACTGCCTCTTAACTAAAGCATCTGGACGTCCGTAGTCAGACATCTGCATTGAACTATATCCTAACTCAGCCAACCTGTCAACAAGAGTAGCGTAGACAGAAGCGTCATATCCTCCCCCCTGCACTTTGGCCGCTGGAAAGACGATTAGGAAGCTTTTAGGGCGGGCATTTGCGGCACTCCAAGTCTTAAAAAACCGTTCGTACAAAGTCTTCAATTCGTGCAGCCAATCGCTCGCTTCTTTTTTAGTAAGAGGCTCCCGAAGTGGCCTGCCAAGGTAAGGCTCTGAAACGATATGCCAGTCCTTTCCCTCAATTAAAGGGGCGATGGTCTCAGGGGCATTAAGTCCAGTGGCATCTTGCACCCAGAAAAGTTCTGCTGCTGGTTTTTCCAGAACGAGATCATACTCGGTTGCCATCCACTGCATATTGAGGCGGGAAGCCACAATCTTTCGCTCAGCCACGTCGGAACCATAAGCCTTCATGCCCATAAGCCTGACTTCTTCGACGATGCGGCCGTTTCCGCAGAACGGATCGTAGATGACGACCTCAGAATCAGCCTTACCTACGGCCAGGTTGACCATGGTCTGGGCAAGTTTGGGGGAAAGCATCCCCGAAGCCGGATCAGGATATGGGATTTCAAAGTCACGTTTTCTATAAGAAGCAATGTCCTGGATGGTAACGGTGCGACCGATCCACCATTTTGAACCATCCTGCACAAGTACAATTTCAACACGGCGTGGACGTTCCTTGTTTACCAGGTTGTTTCCCAGAATTTGAGCGCTGCTTAACTCCTCCCCGTCCTTGGTTTCAACGATACGGGAAGAGATGCCAGCCTGGCGAAGAGCCTTTTTCAGAGCAAGCCCTTCTCTAAAGGTCGAATAATTTTTTCCATAGGTACTGATGCCAAAAACGACTTTTCCTTCGTCACTTGACTCATGTAGCCCTTTTAAAAAAGCGAGCAGTGAATCATGAAGTTTAGATTGTTCAACAGCCTCCCAAAGAAGAGCGATCTTAATTGTTCCACCAAGTCGACGTTGCAGACTTTCAAGCTCCGTAAAGACATTTTCATTTTCTGGGCTTGGGTAGCCATCTTTTCCAAGGCTTAGGCTTTCAGAGCCTTCAGCGGGCTTGAGTACGAAAACACCCGGCTGTACTATGGAGCTAATCCAGGGGAAGGGCAGGATCGTAGCTGCGGCTTCGATTTCTTTATTTGCGAGTTCAGGGGTTCTCCCTGTAAAAAAGGCGATGTTCATAGCTTGCAGCATATCAGAAATGAACCTGATTTGATAGGGAAAAGAAAAAGGCTCAGATTCTTATGAATCTGAGCCTTTTGGAAAATCGGATACTACTCTTCTAAGAATTCAGCACAAGGGACATCGTCCAACTTTCCAGCTTTCGCCAACAAGAGCATCAAGGCTCCGCAGATTTCTGCATTGTATCCGCCAAATTCGAGATTAAAAGCATTATCAAGGCCATAGCACAGATTTCGCCTCAAGCCCATGACAGGATCCTTGGAAAAGATCTTCCACAGTCTCTTGGCGGCCAAAAGGCTGGAATCGTTCTTTGATGACACAGCGTGCATCAATTCAAAGCTCCGAGTCATAACGCATAGATCATACCATTCAACAGGTAGCCGCTCTACAAAGCGCCATCCGTACTCACGCAGGAAACCACTCACCTTTCTTGTGTGCGGCTCGTACTTAAAGAAGGTGCCACCGTCTACAGCGGGATACAGAAACGACCTTAGCACTTTGGTTGCATCCCCTTCTTCCATCCATTCAATCTTACCCTCCACGAGAGAAAGCATGGACTGAATAGCGGCAAGATAAATCATCTCCTTAAGATCGGACGGGAAAGAGTGCACGCTTCGCCCGGCGCCATACTTATGGGCGATGACAGAGTGAAGATCCACCATCTTTTGCAAATCTTTTCCTCCAATATACCGGCCAACACCACATTTGGACCAACCCTTCAGAACCCCCAGTTTCTGCTCATCATACTTGGCCCCCTTCCAGGCATCCTCAAAGTCAGCCCAGTTTTTAATTTTCAAACTCTCTTGGCTTTCCATTGTCGCCACCTCCAAAATTTCGCCAAGCATTTCGCCTGGCTATATGCCAGGAATCTTATCTCATTTCCAGGTTTTGTCAATGAATGCAAGAGCTTTCTCGCTCCCCTGCATTCTGCAATAATGAACCTATGCCCGAAGAAACAGCTACGCCCCAAGGACCATTCGTCCATCTTCATACCCACTCCCACTACTCGCTCCTCGACGGTGCGGGTAAAATTGATTTGCTCATTTCCAAAGCCAAAGAGCTGGGCATGACCGCTCTGGCCCTGACCGATCACGGGGCCATGTATGGAATTATCGAGTTTTACGAGAAGGCCAAAAAAGCTGGTATCAAGCCGATTTTTGGAGTTGAGGCCTACATGGCCCCCCGTGGCCGAGGCGACCGGGATTCACGGCTCGATGCAAAACCCTTTCACCAGATCCTCCTAGCTGAAACCTACGAAGGATATTTGAACCTGCTAAAGCTCACTTCAGAAGCCTACCTTAACGGCTTTTACTACAAGCCCCGTATTGACAAGGAGTACCTCAAGGAACACAGCGCAGGTCTGATAGCCACTTCCAGCTGTCTTGGTGGAGAGATACCTCGACGGTTATCAGTAAGCTACGAAGAAGGCAAAAGAGCCCTAGAAGAATACCTAGAAATCTTTGATAAGGACCACTTCTTCCTCGAACTCCAGTACCACGAAAACTCTGATGAGCAGATGCAGCTCAACGCTGACCTGAAAAAATTATCCAAAGAATATGGTGTAGGGCTGATCGCCACTAACGACATTCACTACATCAATCCTGACGATGCTGAAGCCCAGGACGTACTGGTATGCGTCTCAACCGGAAAGACGGTCAATGACCCGAACCGGATGAACATGACTGATTACAACCTCAGCATGACCCCTCCTGAGCAAATGATAGAATGGTTCGCCGATGTTCCTGAAGCCATCGAAAATACCGTCAAAATTGCCGAGCGCTGCAACGTCAAGATCCCCATGGGAGATAACATCTTGCCAGTATTTCCTCTTCCGGAAGGCACTACAGACCGCATG
>JAJFBK010000063.1 GCA_020696955.1 Patescibacteria group bacterium
CATGACAAGTCCCTTGCTATTTGGAGCGGGATATCTCGACTCCAAGGGCAACTACCAACTGTCAGCTCGTGGCTCAGTCATCGAAACAGTAACTTCCTTATATTGCGCCACAGCCGGGTCAAGGAGCATCCTCAATCTTAGGGATGAATCCCACCTTTGTGGAGATGTCGATAAACTTTATAGGCGACTCCATATCACCTGCCGTGACGCAAACGTCTCACAACAAGCAACTTTCCTCAAAACAGCTTCTACCAGCATCCTTCTTGCGATGATTGAGGCGGGTTGGGGAAAGGAACTTGGACAAGACTACCCAAACGATCCAGTTACGGCTATGAAATCCCTTAACTTCGACCCCTGGGGCAATCAGTCGATAGTAACTTCTTCAGGACTAGTTACTGCCCTCGACATACAGCGCCGCATCGTAGATGCCGTAGGTAAATTTATCGAAAGACAAATGGACCACCAGGAACTTCCTTCATGGGTTTTTGAAGCCTATGGAAAATGGATTGCCGGTCTGGACGACCTGACTCGCTTTCGCCCCAATGAATGGTCGGACGGATCGTATTGGATCGACTGGAAAGCCAAGTGGCACTTCTTACGGGATTATCAGGATCGCTATCCAGATGCACCGAACGAAGAGCTGCAAGCACTTTCAATGTCTTATCACGATATTGACCCGACGAGCCTAGGCCACCAAATGATGGAGGAAGAACTTCTTGCCCGCCCTATCAGCGAAGCGCAGCTCCGGAAGGCGACAACCGAGGCTTCCTCTCATCGTCGGGCAATCGAACGAGTTGAGATTCTAACCACCCACAAAAACACTTCGGTAGCCCGGTCTGTACAGTGGAGCGGCTACCAGGTAGACGGGCGGTTCAGACCTTTCGCATTCACATGAGGCGGAAATTGTTTGAGATCTTTTTAAGGATGGGCACATACGCCCATCCTTAATTGTTTTTATAAGCAATACTTGATTGACAGAAGCTTGAAACCAGATATAGTACAATTGCTCGCAAAGAGCATTCCAGGGAGGGATTTTTATGAAGAGACTTAGTATTGTTGGACGAACCCCGTCAGTGGAGACCAACCTCACGCTGACAAGCTGGGCAGGGCAATCCCCTATCCAGTACGAACACACTCGGGTAGCGATTGGCAAAGATGGCACGACGCTGTTCAGTCGCCAAGACTGTGCTGACATCGGTATACTTCTGGATCATCTCGGCACGGCTGAAATGGAAACGCAGCCCGTCGAACAGCTCCTTGAGCTTGCACTCAGTATGGCTCATATCGAGTACGCCGCTACGACCTTCGACCAGGAAGGGGTGCCGGTTCACCGATATTTAATTGCCGAAAAATCCGCAGGAAATTGGCTCTCTCGTCTCAGCAACTTCATAACTTCGGGTCAGGCCGAGAGCAGAATGTGGAAGGTCCAGCACGTAGGCCGGGGCGAAACTTACATACAAGAGTATCCTTTCCACCTTGCCTTACTTGGCGCATACCGAGTGGCGATGGATGAACTCTCCAGCCTTGGCGGAATGCCCCGGCTCAAGGCCCCGCTTTATGAAGGTTCCGGCAAGCATGCCGATCTGACACTAGAAGGCACATCGATAGAATCCTGCTACATGCAGGGCTCTCCGCTCGCCCGAATTATTGCAGTCGCCTGACTTTTGACACTGCCGAACCATGGCATACGTATTTCTAAAATCCCGTCTAGCCAAAGCTGGGCGGGATTTTTCTTTTATGTGGGCTTGAATCCAGTACCGACATCTTCAAAAAATAGGCCTCCAGCGGCCTATTTTTGCTCTTTTTAATCTATCCTTTAACAGGCTCTTCTACTACGCATCCAGGCGTTGCATATTTCTCCTGGTCATATATGTTCTTGCCAAGGTATGATTCCCACGAAGAATAGAGCGAAGTCAGTTTCGCATTGATATCCTGCTCAATAGTTGGATCCATGTATTTGAACGGACACAGATGCTCAGGTTCACCGCTGGAAGCGGGATGGAATATGCCAATTTCAAATAACCCGAATCCTGGATTATTTTTCGAGTCATAATTGCTTACTTCTGCTATAACCTGTCCCGCCTTTACCGTATCTCCCTTTTTAACTACAGGGTTCATAACGTGCTCTGTTTCGTAATACCAATTGCTATCCTTGCTTTTAGCCACCCAGATTGTTACGTCACCGCTATAGAGCTCCTTAACTTCTACTACTTCTCCGTCTACAAGGGACTCAACCTTGCTACCGAGTGGCAAAATGAACGTCGGTTGCACGTTTCTTTTCGTGGTATCCGTAGTTCTCGGATCTTGTTGGCCAAACGGAGAGACAATCTGATTGAAAGGAAGGGGCGTCTTTGTGAATTTTATATCACCCGCCATGCCGGATGCGGCGTTATAGGTATCCAGATTAAATCCGATACTTTTGAGCTTCAGCGGCGGCTCGCTTTCAAGGCTGGATGCATTTGAGCTGCTGCCAGTCGTAACCCCTGAGGTTTTGCCCCCACAGTTCTGCTGGATCCAGGAAGCAGATTCCGCACTAATAGCATACGGCTTATCTTGATAGTCCCCTCTGGTTGCACCGTTCTCAGTGAAAATACTGTCAGGACAGATATTCGCAGCCAAAGAATCAATTTGTCGGCTGCCATTATTGGATTGAGCCGTTGATGAGGGAGCCTGCGCCGTCTTATTTTTATCCGCCATGGCCGCCGTGTCTGACTCCCCTTTGGACTTTGTCAGCAATCTTCCCGCCACCCCCAAAACAAGAAGGACGGCAACTACAGCGGCTATGATGATATACCGTCGATTAAAAGGTTTGGAAGTGATGCTTGCGCCAGTACTGCTTTCGCTACTCTCAACTATTGAAGGCTCTTGATCTGACATATGAAAGATTTATTTAATTATTACCTTTTCAGTATACAGTAGGAAAGTTCACATAAACTACCTACAAATCTTAGAAAACATATGCCTTGATCTTGGCCCTTCAAAATTGACTATTTTCCTCCCTTCTGCTACTCTCCCGTAAGATCCAGAACTGCTCAGTGTTACAGATGAGATCTTGGAGGGAAACCTTGAAAAACGATTTCAAAATACCTGATTACTCAGGCATGTGCATCGTAGGCATCCCAGGAATGATAGCGGCATCTTTTGGCGTCACTCATGACAGAGTCCTTCCTGTTGTCCCGCCTGGCAACGAGCTTGGCCGGCCAAAGAAAATACTCTTCGTTGTTGATAGTATGGGTAAGAGGACCATTGAGGATAATTTTGATAGGGTAACCGACCTCAAGAGCCTAAGATGGGCCGGCATAGGTTATGACTTGGATTCAGTGCTTTTTAGCACCACTCCGGTAGCTATGGCGTCGATCCACACCGGGCGCACGCCTCACGAAACTGCCGCTGCCGAGTTCATCCAGTACTGGGAAGATTTGGGCCAAGCAATGAATCCTATCTTGTTTTCCAAGGCAGGACAAAACCGTGACAGCTTACTAGAGACCCACCTGAGGATTGATGACATCTATCCTTATGAGCCAATTTACGTCCAACTGAAAGAACACGGGGTCAATTGTCATCAGATCGTGCCGAAGGCCTACATTGGGTCCCAGTTCAACACAAGGATGGGACTTGGCACAACGATGATAGGATATGAGTCTCAACAAGAGATTGTCGAGCAAGCGGCGGCAATTCTTAACACCACCGGAGATCCTACCTATGTAGTCGTCTACCTCCCCGAGGTCGATGACGCAGGACACGTTTATGGACCTGACAGCGCCGAACGTACCGGGGCCGTAGCCATGGCAATGAGAACAATAACTGATTTCATTAGGAAGCTCTCGCCCGAAGCTTGCAGAGACACCACCGTAATGATAACGGCTGATCACGACCAGGTTCCCATTAATCCGCAGGGAATATTTTATCTCGATGATCACGTCCTCTATCGCAATGCATTAAAGGTAGGTCGCAACGGCCCGATTCTGCCAACCGGTGCACCTGATAGCCTGATCTTGCATATTGATCCTAATCAAATCGATAAAGTGCTCGATTCTCTTACGGAACACTTGCAGGATCATGCCTGCGTGATGAGAACAGAAGATGCCTTAGACCAAGGACTCTTTGGAATCGGGGAAAGACATCCTAAAGCCAAATCCGTACGTGGTGATATCGTAGTTATCGGTTATCAAGAAGGCAAGCATGTTTTTTGGAGGTTCGGCGGCAAGGACTTTACTCAGAAAGGAATCCATGGCGGTGCATCAAAAAGAGCCGTCGAAGTAGAACTTATGATCATAGAAGCTGACCGCTTCTGATGATTAGAAATCTGTATCAACCGTCCCATATTGTGGGACGGTTTTTTTTATTGCCTTGATCTATTGGGCAATCTACAGATTGACGTTTCCCCATTTGCATGATAGGGTCAGCGGGATGCTGACATTTTTTCAACGAAAGCACAAAACTCGTTGCATTGGAGGCAACAATGAACATTAAGAATCTCGGTACGCTCAGATGGAAAAGAACAGGTGAAGCAGGCCAACCCATGGTAAGCATCATTCCTCTTCGATCTGTCGGCGAGCTAAATGCCGAGGAGGAGCTGCTCTGTGCGGCTGGGCCAGAATCAGAAAGAGTAAAGAAGATGCACGCCTTGCTAAGCTTTAGCACACCACGTCTTCTCAGCTTTATAACTGAGCAGATATTTGAGGGACCTTCTGCAATAGTCCTCTACCCGGAAAACAATAAGTTCGAGCCATTCCAAAAACTGCCCGCCTTTCCAGATATGCAATGGGATAGCCAAACATTGTATGTGTACCCCCAAAAAGGTATCTGCACTCACACTTTCATTCGTCCTTATTTGGAGTATGTAGATACTCATCCTCCGGCCCTTCCCCACCTCCATCTTGAAGCCCTAATGGATCTTTTCAAGATTCTCGATTTGGGAGAAACAGCGTCTTTCACCGTTGATCTTAGGCGTGGCGCCAATGACGAGTCCCTGGACATCACCCTAGAACTTGATGGCGCTAGAACTGATCTTTACAATTCGGAGGTCCGTAATGATGCCGAGGGATTGAAAAGGTACTTTGAACCTTTTCTTTCATAACTTCCTTAACCCTGCGCAGAGTGCGTGGGGTTTTTGTTTTGCCATACTCACCCACCACTCATCTCATACACACTGCGACTACCAAAGAAGCTAAAAAAGAGCTAGTCTGATACAAATGCACGCCCCCTCTAAAAACAATTATTAAGAGCAGAGAAGTAAAGATCCTGGCTCATTGGATTAATTCATTATGACTCCTCAAGAATATCTAGAATCCGAGCTCGAAGATCTCAAAGCTCCTTCAATTAACGAGAAGCTAGACAACCTAGAAGAATCGATCTTAAAAATGCTGCTGTCTCACAAATTCCGCAAGTACGCAGCGAAGCCAGAACTTAAAGAGCAAATCAAAGAGGCAATTCACCTTAACGTTTCTGAAGGAAGGCCTATCAATATAACCTTCTTACACGGCGCATATAAGCTGTGGCGATTAGAGGAAGCGCCTGAGGCTGACTGGGCTGAGCTTTTTGCCTGCATGTATTACACGAATTGGCTAAAGCCTATTTGTGAGATGTATGAACCAGGCGTTTGGTTTGATTTTTTCGTAGACGATCTCATCATCCCCAAACTAAATAACATCGAGCCACAGGAGGTCGACCGTTATTTAGAGAGTTACCAAAAGGTATTGAACTTTCTAAAACCCTATCAGCCCTCCAACTTTAGGATGACTATCACGCCAGTAGGCAGCCAGTTCACTTCAAAGGATGCCTTTGAAAAATCCTTACAAAAGAATATAAAAGAGGTTTCAGCCATGCTACCCGATGGCCTCCCCATACTTAGCGACAAGCAATCAGCAATGGTTGAGCTCAATGCAAAGCCTACTCCCGAGCAACTGAGTGACCCGAAATGGAAAGAAAAGGTTTATCTGATTCATGACGGATACCTGATTACAAAACGAGAGGCAGGATACCATTTTAGAAAAGAAAAAATACTGGCATTTTCCCAACCCCTCCCCTCCGGGACAGCTGTGGCGGTAGGCACCACAAAGGATTCGATCATGAAGTTCTGGATCGGCGCAGGCGTACTGAGAAAAAAGGAAGAAAGCTATCGGCAGGTCATACACTCTCCTTCTCATCTTGAGAGGCTCCAATTCTCATCTGAAACCGTAAGCCTGAAAGGATTAGAGGGAAAGAACTTCAAGAAGATTAGACTAGAGCAGTAGAAGCTTTGGCTATATTCTCCAGCAACTCTGACCAGGTTTCAGCTACGAACTCTATCTGTGGAACGCTGGCTGTAAACGTATCCATTTCATGTTGCGATGGCTGCAGTAAATAAAGATGGGGAACATGGGAAAGATGCCGCAAGACTTCCAAGCGATTATCGACAAAATGCGTAATGCCCAGCTTGGAGCATATACCCGCCTTATCGGCATTCCTGCGGCAAAAGTAAAGATTACTCTCTGTAAAACTATCTTCTCCAATCAGTCCAATGCCTTTAAGCCACTCGAGCAAGCCAGGCCTTCTTTCCTCACTGACCATTGAGACAAGGAATACGTTTTCTTGTCCGAAAATATCTACAAGCCGCTTCACTGATTCAACAGCACCATCAATTTCCGGATATTCAAAGAACGATTCATTGAACGGAATGTTCCGGCCGGTCTGACGATCATAGTTAGCAAGTAGCACTCCTCCGCAGTCGATACCAATTCTCATATCCACATTTAAGAGTTTAAGTATTACTTTCTTATCTCTTTCATCTTATCAATTTCCGATTGCTGAGTGTCGATAATATTCTGGGCAAGCGACTTCACTTCTGCATGCTCAGCCTTGTCCAATATCACTTTGGCAGTATCAATGGCGGATTGGTGATGGGCAATCATTTCTGAAAGGTATTTGTCATCCATGCTTTCCAAAGAGACCGTTCGGTAATCACTCATCATCCCCTTGTACGAAGTGGCGGCAGGAAAATCAGTGCCATACCAATTTTTATACCAAGCCTTCATGTCAGATATCTCTTTGTCTTGGGCGGCTATGATAGACTCTGCCAACTGCCTCACCTCTGCATTCCCAGTGCGATTGGCAACCACACGAGAAGCATCTATCGCATCTTGGTGGTGAGGAACCATATGCTCCAAAAATTCCCGATCATTCTTTATGGTGACGCTATGACCGTTATGCGTCGCATCATTCATGTTCATAGAGTCTGCCCCATGTGCATTCAGCAAATTCGTTGCCATGACGATGGCGAGTACCAACATTATTCCGTTTTCAACCAGCGTTACCTTGGTCAGAGGAACATTGAGAGCCGTTCCAAGACAGGCACACTGGAATTTCCGTTTCTTTTTAAGCTCGATTGAAACACTGATCAGACCAATGACTGACAGCACGGCAACCACGATGCTGACAGGAAGCGTCCACAGTCCCAGGAGCAGAAGAACACCTAAGCCAAGCTCCACGAAAGGATACAGATAGCCCCAAGCCGGAACCAGTTTGGTTAGAAGGTCATAGGTGGAATACCCTTCCTGAAAGCCTTTCACATCAAGCAGCTTGAAGAGAGCAAAGAAGGAAAGCATGAGCCCTTCAAAGAACATAATTTTCCTCATCCAGTCGGCATTCGGCACGATGGTTGAAAGTATGGCGGTTCCGCCAAGAATGAAAGTGGCAACTACCATAAGTGGCAGGTAATTTTTCCACGTTGTTTCCTGTGGCTGATGGTGAGAATGGTCCATATGAAAAGGATTAGCTATTAAGTTTGAAAATATCCACGAGCTCTTTAACCGTTTTTTCCTTGTTGGCTTTCAAGTTATCCTCAAGGCAGTGGTCCAGATGCCCGGTTAGCAATTCTTTTTTGGTAGACCGGAGCAAGCCGATAGCCGCATCGATCTGCTGAATTATGTCGGGACAGTAGATGTCCGACTCGATCATTGAGGCAACTTTTGTCAGGGTGCCTGCCGCCTGCTTCGTAAGCCGAAGTGACTTTTGGTGGTGTTGGGGTGTGTTGTGCATACCTATATCCTAGGTGGTAGGTTATATTTTGTCAATAGGGTGGCTCACAACTTGGCGATCACAATAATTCCATACGCCTTTTCGACAGTTGAAAGGC
>JAJFBK010000064.1 GCA_020696955.1 Patescibacteria group bacterium
CGGTTTCCGGGGTAATTTTGATTTCTTAGGAAAGCACTATTCAGAGAGAAAGTTTGAGACTGTATGGGCAAATGAGCTCATCAAAGACTTCTGCCTGACCTATCAGACCTATTTCAAGCATCCAATCATCTGTGATGACATTAACAATGTCCTGAATACCCCGGATTACCCTCATCCCTTACCGGAAAGAGCAGACATAGTGCTAGGCGGGTTTCCTTGCCAGGATTTTAGCCACGCCGGCAAGAGACGAGGCTTTGGTAACGAAAAAAGAGGACTTTTGTATCAAAGTATGGTAGAAACAGTCCGAAGGACCAAGCCACTTTTATTCGTGGCGGAAAACGTAAAGGGCCTACTCACCATGAACAAGGGTGAGGCCATCAAGACCATCATCGAAGACTTCAAGTCACTTGGATACCATGTCGAGTTCCAGCTCTACCTCTCAGCTAATTACGGAGTTCCCCAGATGAGAGAGAGGGTGCTGATTGTCGGAACTAGAGAGGACGCTCTGCCACCATTCACGCATCCGGCTTCAAGGCTTACCAAAGAAGAATGGATGACCACGAAAGATGCTATCGGTGATCTGGAAAACGTCCCTGAAGGGGGAGTGCCCAACCATTTCTGGTCCAAGGCCATTAAGAACAAGGGACAAGGCAATAACGCCATAAGTCCTGACAAGCCAGGTCCGACCATGAGGGCCGAGCACCATGGCAACATTGAGTTTCACTGGAACGAGACCCGTCGGCTTTCTGCCCGTGAGGCGGCTAGGATTCAATCCTTCCCAGATGATATGATCTTTTACCCTTCAACTTCCAGTGCCTACAAGCAGATTGGAAATGCCGTGCCACCTGTAATGGCTTGGCATGTAGCGGAAGCTATTGAGAAATTTTTAGACAAAAATTTAGCAACAGAAAAACAGCCACAGTATGATTTACGCCCAACAGAGCGATATACCGGAGTCGGACTTCGTTAAGCTGCTTGAAGATACCCGAACGTATGCCCTTGAGGAGCTCCAGGTCGCCCAGGGAGGCCATTCTACCGACGGATTAGTATTCGAGGACCTCGTGCATAGAAGTGCCTGCAAAGCGGCAGAGAATACGATTTTTCAAGATAGCATCAAAAGGACGGGCTCAGGATCCTTCCCCGATATCGTGGCCAAGGATTTTTACGGGATAGAAGTCAAAGCTACTTCTGGCGATAAATGGGATTCTTTGGGCAATAGCATAAAAGAAGGCACCCGACTCAAAGGGGTGGAGCGGGTCTATATGTTTTTTGGAAAATTGGGTGGCGAAGTGGACATTAAGTATCGACCGTATGAAGAGTGTCTCAGTAACATCTCGGTTACGCATTCTCCTCGTTATCAGATAGACATGTCATTGTCTGAAGGGGCCTCGATTTTCGAGAAGATGGGGATCGATTATGATGCCCTGCGTAAGGATGCCAACCCAATAAAGCTGGCAAAAGAACATTACCGAAAACTCTTAAAAGAAGGTGAAGAGCTCTGGTGGATAGACCAGCCCGAAGATGCGCCCGGCGTTCCGATTATCAAGACCTACCAGTCGCTTTCAAAAGAAGAAAAGGCTGATTTTCTTGCGAAGTCGATGATATTGTTTCCTGAGATATTCAGCAAGAACCAGGATAAATTTGAAAGAGTTGCCGCTTACTTGGTTGCCTCCAAGGGTGCGGTTTCCTCAAATCTGCGTGACAAGTTCTCAGCTTCCGGACAGGTCGAGCTTTTCATCAAGGGTAAAAGCGTAAAAGTGCCGAGAATATTTGAAAAGCTGTACGCTCACGCTGCACTCATAAAGGAGTTGTTTCCCACGATGTCCCACTCAGATCTTGCCTACTATTGGGAGGTGGAGGAGCCATTGGATAATGCTTTTGAATTTTGGATGAAGCAGATAAATCAACATTCTTCGATCAACCTAAAGGAAACAGGCGTTACTGCCCAGGATATCTTTGAGCAAGGGTTGGAAGGCGGGCAAGAGAAGGCCCAAGAGCTGTTTGAAGAGGAATTGTAATCTGGTTACAATAATCAACATATATAAAAATTACTATGGAAACTGAGGCATTAATCAAAGAGTATTTGGCAAACAACTTTGTTATGCAGTTGGCAACCATAAATGAAGGGAAGCCACAGCTCTGTACGGTGCACTATGCCTTTGACGACCTTCTTAACCTGTACTGGTCTTCGTCACGAGCTGCCCATCATTCAGTTGCTCTGGACGCACAGGAAGACGCATCAGCTGGAATTCTCCAGAGTGCTGAGCTGAGGCAATGCGTTCACTTGAATGGCAAGGCGCATAGGGCAACAAATGAAGAGCTGGCCAAGGCTCACGAAGTTTATAGTGAGCGCTTCGGAGCAGACAATGAGCGGCTGGAGGCTTCTGTTTCTGGCAATGTCGCTGCTGGCGCATATTATATTTTCACCCCAAGTGACATCGTGCTTTTTGATGCCAAAAGCTTTCCAGAATCTCCTCGCAAAGAATATAAAGCACAGTAAATCCGCTTCTAGGGAAAAAGGCATGTCTAAACCAAGAATACCTATCGTCGATGCGAAAGATGAGATCATCGGTTACAAGTACCGTGATGAAATTCAGCCTGAAGATATCTATCGGGTAGCTGGAGTGTGGATCATGAATGAAAAAGGGGAAGTCTTGCTTGCCAAGAGGGCTCTCACAAAGGCCCATGATCCGGGAAAATGGGGCACTTCCGCAGCTGGAACACTAGAGGAGGGCGAAACCTATGATTCAAATATCCGCAAGGAGATGGAAGAGGAGCTGTGGTTGACAGTCGAGGTTATCAAAGGAGAGAAGGTATTTTTGGAAGGAGAGCATAGGTTCTTCTGCCAGTGGTTTCATGTCGTGGTAGACAGTGATCAAGGGTTTAGGCTCCAAGAGGAAGAAGTGGATGGAGTGAGGTGGTTTTCGAGAATTGCGCTGGAAAAGGAGCTGGAAAGTAATCCCAACAAGTATCTTTCGAGGATCAGAAGATATATTGAAGAAATTCCTGGTTTCAAGTAAGAGCTTGTATTCCCTCTTACTGTCCTTACCTCTGTAACTCTCTATTATAAAATCCATCTATCCGGTTAATGGAAAGGTACTATGGATATTACTGAAGAACAAATTCACCAAAAGAAGCAGGAACTTGGCCTTGAACCCCCTCATCCTAGCCATGGTCCCGGGGGAGAAAGTGGTTCACTTGCGGCAAAGATGGAAAGCGAGGCTGACATATCTGAGATTGCCGATCGGGCAGTGGAGAATAACCAGCAGTTCCAAGATCCGCCTGGTACCAACCAGCGCAACCAGTATCGGTATGGGGGAGAGCGGCCGTAGAAAGCCTGTTTTGTGTAAAAAGACCAGCTATGTAGCTGGTCTTTTTTATTCGAAACAAAAATCCGATCCACAAGAAGTGTGAACCGGATTAAGAATAGTGGATTAGCCTGACAAGCCTATGCTAAGTCTAAGCTCAGTTTCAAGGGCTCCACAGAAATCACGAAGCTCGGACTGTATCATGGATTTGCAGCCCACGAGCTTTTGGGGCAGCTTTCCGCTTCCTTGAATGCCGCGAAGCAATAAGAGGATGTTGTCAATCTCCTTGCGAAAGATGGCTTCATCAATATCGACAGGGGAATGTGCCAAAAGGCCGACATTGTTCGATGCCACGATCAGGGCCTGTACATACAAAGGGTTTGCCTGACTGTCCGGCTCAGCTTCGCTAGAGAATGCCGTAAGCCAGCTGATGAGGTTGGCAATATCCTCACTGTCTTTCGGATCCTTAGTTAGGGCGTATTGGGACCTGGATGACAGTTCCTTCAATGCCTGCAAGTCTACCAATTCGCTTGAGCAGGGGTTGGGCACGATAATTCCTGGCATGGTTGCCTCCTGTATTTTCAACGTTTCTGCACTATAGCAAAATACTGGGAAATAGGAACTATATTAGATCTTAAACCAATGCCTAGTATTAAGAAACGGTTGAGTTTGTTGTACGATTAGTATAGCTATCAATAATGTAATGATATGGAAGTCAATGTTTTGGCAGTGGCAGCAGCTACCGCCGCACAGGTTGTCGTCGGGGGACTTTGGTATTCATTGGTGTTTGGTAATATCTGGGGGCAGATGCATGGCTTTGACAAGCTGAGCAAAGAGAAGCAGAAAGAGATGGCAGGCAAGATGGGGCCTTTTTATTTTCTCCAGGTTCTCGTAACGATTCTCACCTCAATAGTGCTTGCCGAACTGGTCACTATTACTCCGGAGTATTCAGCCTATATGCTGGCTTTTCTTCTCTGGCTGGGATTTGTAGTTCCTGCCCAATACTCTAACGTTGCTTTTGGGGGTACTGAGTCAAAATGGATGCTAAAGAAGCTTTTGATCCTGGGAAGCGGATCATTGATTGCCTTGCTGGTTGCTACCGCTGTTCTTCAGCAATTCTAAATAGGGGTCAGACTAAAAAAAGACCGACACTCGTCGGTCTTTTTTATTGGGCCATGAGGGCTGAGATATTATTCTCAACTCCGATCAGTTCGGTTTCAGTCTTGGTCATGATTTTTTGCACACTGTCTTTGTAGTCGTCAAGGACGTTTTTGGTCTGGACGGTAAGCTCTTCCAACTCATGGATCAGTTCATCAAGTTCTTGTCGTTCTTGGGCGGTATGATCCATGGTTAGTTCCTTAGGCGTTGGAGTTCTTGCTCAGTGACAAGCCGTTCCCTCCTTTTTTGAAGTTGA
>JAJFBK010000065.1 GCA_020696955.1 Patescibacteria group bacterium
GGAAAGAGGGTGTAGCATTGTCGAACTGGGCTGATCCCTTACGACCCTGCCAAACAAAAAAGACCATCTTGCGATGATCTGTTTTGTTCTGGTAGCGCCAACGGGAGTCGAACCCGTGATCTCCTGGATGAGAACCAGGTGTCCTGGACCACTAGACGATGGCGCCGTGAGTGAGGAGATGATCCAGCAATCGTAGATTGGGGGATCAGTTCCGAGCGAACAAGCCATATTGCGAAGCAATGTGCGCCGTGCGAGTGATTGCGAAGCAATGTGCGCCGAAGATGCTTTTCACTCTCAGAATAGTATCAAAAAACCCTTTCCCTGTCGAGCCATCCCTAAGCGAGGGCTATCCTTCCATGTTTGTTGCCTCCGCAGGCATCCAAAATACTAAAGAGCCGAGGACCAGCAGCAAACTGGGAGGTGTAGCCTGAGCTATTCCCAGTCAGTATATTGTTCTTCCTCATAAAAATCGATTGCAAGCCGGGCAGCCCCATAGAGCGCAGCCGCTTCTCCCAGCAAAGCCGGAACTACCGGACAAGGGGCAGGATCTTGCAAATAACGGGGCAAATCTTTGACGCCAATGCCGCCAACGATAATGTTTTTGCATGAGTACTCGGTATGGATGGCCCGGATGCATTGGATAAAAAAGTATGAGATTGCATGCCAGATCTCAGTCGCCTCTTTGTCTCCAGTCTTTATGTCATCAGAAATCTGAGCCAGATTGATCTGTAACCGTTCCTCAAGATTTTTGCCACCAATAAATGACTCTACGGTTCCGGAGCCGGTCTTGCTCGGAAAAACATCGGTTGGGTCCACTACGATACGGCCGACTTCTTTATTGATGTCTTCAGGGTGAGGTCTGACCTGACCTTTTTGCATGACAGCTCCTCCGATTCCCGTACCAACGGTAATCAGAACGGCGCTGCTCATATCCTTGGCGGCTCCCTGCCAGACTTCGCCAATAAGAGCGCAGCGAGCGTCATTATCAACGTATACCAGCATTTCTGGGAATGCAGCTTGAATTGGTGCGGCGATATCTAAGTCGCTGAGCTGGGGGAGGTTAACGCAGAGAATCGTTCCCGTATGGTCGGGCTTGATGGTGCCGGCAATGCCAATGCCCACGGCGATCACGTCTTTCTGGGCCCTTATGGTCTCTAAGAGGCTGGCGATAAAAGGTTCAGGCTCCTTGGGAGTCATGAACTTCCCAGACTTCAACATTTTTCCTTCTTCGGTGAAGAGTCCCCAAGCGGTCTTGGTTCCTCCAACGTCAAATCCGAGATACATATTCATGGGCAAGTGTTAGGCGTCGTTACGGAGAGCTGCCCCTTGCTCTTCGAGGAAATTCATTAATTCAGTTTTGCGAGTTTCGAGCTCATCACGGTTTTTGGCTTCAAGATTAAGACGAAGAATCGGTTCGGTGGCAGAAGCTCGGAGCATGAAGCGCCAATTTGGGAACTCAATGGCCAACCCTTCACGGGTGTCAGCCGTTCCTTCGCTATACTTTTCGGTAAGCATCTCCATGATTTCCTTGCCCTTGTCGGTGGTGTAGTTAAGGTCATCGATCAAGCAAGGGTAATTCTCCATGTAGTAATCGAGGAGCTCGGATACCTTGCCGCCCTTTTTGATCTGTTCGGCAAAGATTCCCAGAACGGCCAGGAAGCTGATGATTCCGTTATCGCAGTAGAAGAAGTCACGGTAATAGTAGTGCCCGGTGATTTCTCCGGCAAAAATGGCATTATGTTCACGCATGTCTTTTTTGATGTAGCTGTGGCCGGGACGGGTATAAAACTCGTGACCGCCATGCTCCTTGATGGCGTCAGAGCTTGCCCAGACGAGACGGCGTTCGGCCAAGACATTTTCACCAGGACTTTTTTGGAGGAAGTATTTGATCAGAAGGGCGGTAATGTAGTAACCGTGGAAGAAGCGACCTTTTTCGTCATAAAAGAAACAGCGGTCGGCATCGGCGTCCCAGGCGGCTCCAAAATCAGCGCCTTCGGCCACGATCCGTTCAGAAATTTCCTGGCTCCAAAATCAGCGCCTTCGGCCACGATCCGTTCAGAAATTTCCTGGCGGTTCTTGGAAAGCATGGGGTCCGGAGCGCCCTTTGGAAAGGTTCCGTCTTCTTCCCAGTTGAGGCGAACCCAGGTCAGGGGAAGATCTTTAGTGGCGGCGTCGACAACTTTGCCGTTGGCACCAAAGTTTACGTTTCCAACCACCTTCAAAGCCGGTACGTCGGTGGGCTGATATTTTTTCAGGTAGTCAGTGTAAAGAGGAAGCAGGTCAATCTGCTCAACGCTTCCTTTTTCAAACTGCTCAAGCTTGCGGTTTGATTGGATGAAATCATAAATCTCTCCCAGCTTTCCTTCTTTCAAAAGAGGAACGCCTCCTTTGCCAACGGACTTGAATCCGTTCCATTGGGCAGGATTGTGCGAAGCAGTGATGCTCATACCGCCATCACAGTCGAGAGTCCCGGCTGCGAAGTAGAGCATTTCGGTGGAGATGACTCCGATGTCGATGGCAGTGGCCCCGGCATCGGTAACTCCTTGGATCATGGCTTGCTGAAGACTAGGACCGGTGGCTCTTACGTCACGTCCGACCGCTACCCGCTTGGCATCCATGACTTGCACGAAAGCTTGTCCGGCAGCATAGGCCACCTTTTCATTCATTTGGTTCGGATAGGTCCCGCGTACGTCGTATGCCCGGAAGATGGAGGGGTCGTAGATCATTGAGGAGAATTAAATGGATACGCTCTTACTTTAGCTTCTTTTACCAGTTGAGGAAAGACAGTTTGCTCAACATTGGCAATACCGGCGGGAATAAGGGAAAGCAGCTCTGGCTGGGCAATGGCAATGCCTGAGTCCTGGTAGGAACTGCCGTCTTGAGTGTGGAGCAGGGTAGTCAGGAACGCATGATGCGAGCGGTGGAAAAGATAGGCTCCGGTCAGATTTTCAGGCAGGGACCCTGGTTTCAGAAAAGAGAGAGCAATAGGAGTGGTAATGGCGGCTCTGTGCAGTAAGAGGGCTCCCCCGGTACCAAAGTCAGCTGGCACCAGCTGCACTGACACTTCCTTGCCAGCGTACGTTTCGGTAATCAGTTGGCTCAGCTCGGCACTTCGAGAGATAAGGGTGGCCGGAAGACAGAGAAAGATGGTGGAAATGTCACTATTTGCGTACAGTCGAGTGGTAGCAATGAGGCTTTCGGTGCTCAGTTCCGAGCTTACAAAGAGAAAGCCTTGGTGAAGCTGATGCAGGCCTACTCCTTCACGAAGCAAATACTCAATCGTTTGAGATCGGTTACGCAAGGTTTCCTTATCGATGAGAGTGTCGATGGCAGAAAGAAGCGAAGAATCCAGGGTGATGGTGAGTCGTTCTCGTTGCATATGATAGTATCATACAATAAAAAAACTCCCCAGAGAACAGGGAGTTTTTTAAGCCGAAACTACTTGACTGACTTGGCCGACTTGGTGGCGCGAGGCTTGGAGACCTTGTTGGCTGCCTTCTTTTTTACAGGAGCAGCGACCGGAACAGTTACACGCTTGGCCAAACGCGACTTCAAACGAGCGGCCTTGTTTGGATGAATGGTGTTCTTCTTGGCTGCTTTGTCCAAAGCACTTTGAGCAGTGGAAAATAGGCTTGAAACCTGGTCGCTTCCAGCATCAACTGCCTTTTTGACGGATTTGATGGCCTTTTTAAAGGCGTCGCGGTGAAGAAGGTTTTCTTCGTGGCGGCGGATAGCGGTGCGCAGGGCTTTCTTAGCCGATTTGGTAACTGGCATGTGAGGAGATTAAATGAAAATGATAACAGAGCAAATATAGCAGGTTTCCTTCTCTTGTGCAAGTTTGCCCAGCTAGCGTATCATAAGGTTATTATGTATACCTTCAGATTCAATCCAGTATTTGAGCAGTGGGTAATGCTGGGAAATCCGGTAGCTACTGACATTTTGCTAAAGCCAAGCCATATGCTTGGTGCCGGAAGGCATAAGGATTTTGTAGCCGCTACCTACCCAAAGCAGCCCTTCGTACTAGATCCTGAAGGCGGCTATAAGAGTACTGCCACTCATGAACGGCTTTATGCTGACAGCCCGGCAGTGGGCGAGTACGAACTGCTGCTCTATAAGGGAGATCAGCGTTTCTTTGGCTGGGACGCAAAGACCTGGGATAAGTGGCTTTCGTTTGCCCAGCAACGAATCGTCCAGGCTCATCACAACCCTCATGTTCATTATCTTCAGTTTACCCTTGCCACTGACGCCTTGCTGACTGTGCACAATTATCAGCGGGTAGGCGACTTGGTCGCTACCAGTCATCCGATTGCCGGTACCCACCCGATACTAACTCCGGAGCTTGCGGAAAAGCTTTGCAAAAAAGAATCGGTTTATACTATCGCTGACAATGGACGGGCCAGGCTTCACGTTCCTTCTGCGCCTCTCAATGAGCGAGAATTCTGGGTTATTCCTAGCCATTATCGTTCTGGGCTCGAAAAAATAAGCAAAGAAGAGCGGGAAGACATTGCCGAGCTGCTTTCGCTGACATTCAGGGCCTTGAATCGCGAATTCCCGCAGGATCACTATTACATCCAGTTTTACACCCATCTCTCCAGCATGCAGACCGAAGGCACGTGGTGGATCCGTGCTTATAAAAAAGTAGGAGAACAATCGGCTATTTCAACCAGGTCATTCCCCGAGTCATTCGTAAGGACCTTGGGCCTACTCTTTAAGAGCGGAGGTCGCTGATTCAATAGGCTGCATTTCAGCCCAATTGGTGCCGCATTTTACCGTGACTTCCAGAGGAACGCTTAATGTTGCCACTTCTGTCATCGTCTTGGCCAGGAGTTCGGCTATTTCAGGGACATTTTTTTCCGGCACTTCAAGGACAAGTTCGTCATGAACCGTAAGAATCATCTTGGCCGGGCTTTTTGAATCCGAAAGTTTTTTGGAAAGTGAGTACATGGCCATCTTCAAGATGTCAGCGGCGCTTCCTTGGATCGGCATATTCATGGCTTCCCGTTCAGCGGCGCTCCGACGTTGGAAATTGGAGGCAGTGATGTCAGGAAAGGCTCTTTTTCGGCCATACAGGGTCTCGGCATACCCCTTCTCCCTGGTTTCTTTCAAGATCTGATCCAGGTATTCCCGAAGTTTAGGGAAGGTTTTGAAATATTTTTCAATATAGTCCCGTGCCTCAGGCACGGTAATGCCCATATCGACTGCAAATCCAAAGGCTCCCTTTCCGTAGAGAATAGAAAAGTTAATGATTTTGGCCATGCGGCGATCCACTTGCATGCGCTCAGCCGTTTCGGCGTGAAAGTCCCGGTGCTCGTTAAAAGCTTTCTTCATGACTTCATCACCAGAAAGATGGGCGGCCAAGCGAAGCTCGATCTGAGAATAATCGGCAGCAACCAGTACCTTTCCAGGTTCGGAAACAAAGGCCTTCCGAAGCCTTCTGCCTTGCTCGGTCTTTACCGGGATGTTTTGCAGGTTAGGGTTACGAGAAGAAATGCGTCCGCTTGAGGTGTCTGGAGCATATGAAGTATGAACCCGATTGTTTTCATCCACTAGCTCCTGCAGGGGTTTAACGTAGGTATTCAACAGCTTTGTCAGCTCACGGTATTGGAGGAGCAAGCCGGCAAATCGATACGCCTGAGCAAGCTCATGAAGCGTGGCTGCATCGGTGGTATAGCCGGTCTTTCCTTTTCGGACATTGGTAGTAGGCATCTGCAGCACCTCGTAAAATGTGTGCGCAACTTGGGAAGGGGAATCAGGATTGAACTCTACTCCGGCCCATTCATAGAGCTTGGCCCGCATCTTCTCCAGCTCTTTGGTAAATTCATCCTCAAGATCCTTTAAATATCCGCAGTCCAGCTTAACGCCGGTTTCCTCCATCTTTCGAAGGGTGGGTGCGAGCTTGAGGTCCATTTCTTCACTTTCACTTAAAGGACCGGCCGGTGCTACCGGTTCTTCTGTGGCAGCTTCTTCGCTGGCGGGAGCGGAACCAAAAACGTCAGTTGCTTCAGAAAGCAGTTTATGTGAGGTGGGGAGGTCATTCATCAAGCTCTTAAAGCCAAGTTCCTTGAAAAGACTGATCAGTTTCTCTGGCTTCAGAAGCTCCATTTGGCATTCTTGGGCGTTGTAGGTCACCGGAACATCGGTAACGATAGTAGCTAGGCTGTGGCTGAGCCGTGCGCTCTCTTCATTTTCCTGAAGTTTCTTTAAGATAGCCGGCTTGAAGGTGTCGGTCTTTCCATTTTTTATGGCCTCATAAAGGGCGTCGATTGTGCCAAATTCTTGCACCAGCTTGGTTGCGGTTACGTCACCGATACCAGGAACTCCGGGAATATTATCGGAAGGATCGCCTCGCAGCGCCTTGTACTCGATCATCTGGATAGGATCGAAGCCGTACTTTTCACGGAATTTTTCAGTATCGAAAATAATCGGCTGCTTTGAAGCATTTACCGGAGAGTACACAGAGATCCGATCTTTAATGAGTTGCAGGATGTCCTGGTCTCCTGTCAGGATCATGACGTTCATCTCAGGATCTTCTTTGATGGTCTGGTTGGCGATTGCCCCTAGCACATCATCAGCTTCGTAGCCTTCAGCCGTGTAGATGGGGAACTCTAGCTTCTCCACTATTTCGTGGATGCGAGCGATCTGACCTGCCAAGTCATCATGCGAGTAAAGCCGTAAACCGCACCGATGAGCTCTCCCTTAGGCGTGGTGAGTTCTTTTGGAAAGGCATGGTAAGCACGGTATAGCAAGCCGTTTCCGTCTACTATTAAGAATAATTTTTTATTCATAAAGCCAACTTCTTTTCTACTAATAATTCTTCAACGACCACTCTGTCGTTCCAGGGCACTTGACGCTCTCCGACTATCTTAAAATTCTGAGCGCCCATGCCGGTTAGCAAAATGACATCGTCAAGCTTTGCCATATCTAGGGCCTTGGAGATAGCCAGGCGACGGTCAGGAACTTTCCACCACCACTCTCCTTCGCCGGTCTCGTTGGTTTTCTTAAGGATTGGCCGCTCCAAACGTCCTGACTTGTGATTCGCATTCATGAAAAGAGGTCTGCCACGGGGAACGCCCTTGGCAACGTCCTCAATGATTACCAGTGGGTTTTCAGTGTAGGGCTCTTCATCTGTAACAAAGACGTAATCACAAAAACGAGCAGCCAAAGCCCCCATGATCGGGCGCTTGGTCTTGTCTCGGTCACCGCAGCTTCCGAGTATGGCAATCATTCGGCCTCGTACGTCGGGTCGAAGAGTGGAGTAGAGCTTTTCTAAGGAATCAGGAGTATGGGCGTAATCTACCATGACGGAAAAGCCTTTGCGGGTCTCGATTTTTTCAAGGCGTCCTGGCACAGCTGCCAAGTTTTGTAGGCCAGCGGCAATACTGGTCAGCTTGAGGTTAAGGTTTGCGGCCATGGCAGCGGCGCAGAGGGCATTTTCAATGTTGAACCTGCCAGGAAGCTGCATGTGGACCCTTACGCTTTCACTCTCGTTTTGCAGGGTAAAGCTCGACCCTCCGGCATGAGAGGATATCTTATGGGCAAAGATGTGATCAGTAGCGCTCAGGTCGGGCTGATCGGTTTGAGTGCTAAAGCTGGTGCGCTTCGTGGCCTTGGTTTTGGCCAGGAAAAGCGGCCCTGACTCGTCGTCAATGTTGGCCGCCGCACCTTTTAAGGATCTGCCTAAAAACAGCTTTAACTTCGTAGCTTGATAGTGGGCCCAAGTCGGGTGGTAGTCTAGGTGATCGTGGGTGATGTTGGTGAGACCGACATATTTGAAAGGAATTCCCCAGATCCTGGCCTGATCGATAGAATGAGAGGTGACCTCGATAATCAAGGCATTGCAGTGGGCGTCCCGCATTTCCTTGATGAGTTTTTGGAGTTGGAGGGGAGGCAGGACGCTCTTGTTGCTGTCATTCATCCAAACCCGATCGCCAATCTTGAAGCTAACGGTGGTGGCCATACCAACCTTATAGCCTGCCTCTTCAAGAATCGAAGCCAGCATATAGGAAGTGGTGGTCTTTCCCTTGGTTCCGGTGATGCCAAAAACCAGCATGCCACGGGCGGGAAAGCCAAAACGAGCAGCCGCATACCAGGCTCTCATGCGGTGGGTCCAGAGAATCGTATTGTGAGAAAGTCGTTTTCGAAGAAACTGTTTGAGCGTTGCCATATTTTTTATTAGGAAAATGCGCGCTTGCCACCTCTGATCGCCCTGATAAATGTGTACAGAGTATACCAGAAAGGTTTCAAAATGAGATCAAAGGTGCCGGGGTAGCTTATTACTTCGCCTCCGAACCCGACTTTGAAGCGGCTGGTGCCAGCTGAGGCCTTACCTGAAATGGGTTGCCATTCACTCTTTTCGGCGTTCCATTCAAGGTCAGTTCCCCATAAGTCGTACGTATGGCAGCCAAACTCTTTGGCAAACTTGATGGTTTCGGCGTGAAGAAGGAAAGGCGCCATTAGCTCTTTGTTTTTATCAGAAGATCCGCCATGCAGGTAGGTGGCAGTGCCGTTGTGGGTGATAAGCAGGAGGGCCGCTAGATCCTGGCCGTCTTTGCTGGCAAACACCAAATGGGCTTCTTCGTCCTTGGCCAGTTCTTCTACCATTACTTTGTAATAATTTTTGGAATGAGTGCGGAAATCCTGGCGGTTGGCTGTGGAGGAGAGCAAATTCCAGAAACGTTCAAAGCTGTCGGAAGCTGTTTTGCTGACGACTTCCACTGCTATTTCATGCCGCTGTGCCACCCGCACGTTATACCGATGCTTCGATTTCATCTCTTTCAAGAGATCTTCGTATGACTTTTTCAAGTCGAGCACTATGGTCTGACGAGGCTGGACGGCAAAAGTGGGGATGAGCTTCCGTTTGGTAGTCTTCGCAAGGTTTGCCAGGTTTTTCTGAGACTTCTCATCCAATGGTTCCAGGCGTAAAAACCAACCGTTTTTAGTGAAGGGAGGAGGTGTAAACGTTTCATCTAGCGAGCATCTTGAAGAAAGCCAGTAGACGGCGCCAGATACTTTTTTCTCCAAAAACAAATTGTCTCCCTGGCGGTGAGGGTCGTTGCCTATTTTCTTTTGAAAGCGTTCCCAAGCTGGAGAATGAAGAAAGGATGACATACCAGTATTTTATCAGATTGTTTTGCTGGTAAATAGGTAGGCAAACAGAGGAAAATCGGGTACTGTATAAGATATGAAAAAAGATCTTAAATCTACTGTCGATTACTTTTTTGAAGTAGGAATGTTGGCGGGCACTCCCCGCAGCTACCATCCTTTCCTTGGAAATGGCCGACAATCCGTGGCTGAGCACGTTCACAGAGTGGTCCATATCGGGTATGTGTTGGCAGGAATGGAGGAAAAAAAAGTGGACACTGAGAAGGTCTTGAAGATGTGTCTGTTCCATGACGTCATTGAAACCAGGATCAGCGACCTTAATTATGTCAATCAAAAATACGTTAAGACTGATGACGAAAAAGCCCTGAAAGATCTTGCTGCCCCTCTCCCATTCGGGAAGGACATTGTGGAAACAGTGGAAGAATATGAAAATCGGGAGAGTCGGGAGTCGATCATTGCCAAGGAAGCAGACATATTAGAATTCATTCTTTCCTTAAAGGAGCAGATGGACGTCGGGAATGCAAGAGTGGCTAGCTGGCTTCCCCATGCCTGTGGCAGATTAAAGACCGAAAATGGAAAAGCCCTGGCTGAGCAGATTTTGGAAACCGCGTCCGATGATTGGTGGCATGTAGGCACGGATGACGAATGGTGGATCAGCCGGAACAAGAATAAATAAGATTATGAACGAACAGAACACTGAATTTGACTTCCCTAAGGCCTATGTAGCTGCGGAGCACGATAACAAGACCTACGAAATGTGGGAGTCTTCCGGTGCATTCTCACCCCATGCCGACCAAAGCAAGCCAGCTTTTTCTATTGTCATGCCGCCACCTAACGCCAACGGCAATCTTCATATGGGTCATGCCCTAATGATTCCTTTGGAAGAC
>JAJFBK010000066.1 GCA_020696955.1 Patescibacteria group bacterium
CAGTCTGCCGGATCTTTTCCATGGGGAACGACAATGACAAAAGGATTAAGCTCGGCGGCAAGCACCAGTTCCACACCTCTTTTGGTGGCATCGATCCCGGCTTTGTCTTGGTCATAGGCAAAAGCAATGTTGGTGGTGAACCGGCCAAGCATCTGGATCTGTTCTTTGGTAAGGGCAGTTCCTGAAGAAGCAACCGTATGAGTGAAGCCAGCCTGATGGAGCATGGTAACGTCCATCTGACCTTCGGCTAGTATCACCAGGTCTTCCGATTGGATAGCCTTCTTGGCTAAATGAAGGGCGTATAGGGCCCGGCTTTTCACGAAAAGGGGAGTTTCAGGAGTATTCCAATACTTAGGACCACGGTTGGTTCCGTTTTTAGGATCGTCTGGAAGCTCTAAAAGTCGGCCCGTAAAACCAATTACCTTGCCGGTAATGTCGGCAATCGGAAAGACTATGCGGTCTTGGAACTTGGAAGGATCGCCAGCCTGGGCAACCTCCTGGTTGGCATATCCGGCTTTGCGGAGTTCTCCGCTTGTCACGTTTCCGAGCGGGGCGTAGCCAATTTCAAAAGCGGCAATAGTTTCGTCCTGCAGTCCTCGTTCGTGGAGGTAGGTTCGGGCCATTTCCGTTTTAGGGTGCTGCATGAGCAGGGTGTGCCAGAGCTTGGCGGTGAAGGCATTTAGTTGGAAAAGGCGCTGTTTGCCGCTGGCTGCCATAGCCGGTCCGTGGCTATTGTCGGAAGAGGGCTTGCGTTCTTCAAGCTTGACGCCGGCTCGTTCGGCTAAGAGTTCCAAGGCTTCAGGAAAGCTAAGCCCGTCTAGTTTCATGACGAAATCAAAGATATCTCCGCCTTCTCCACATCCGAAGCATTTATAAATGCCCCGATCAGGACTCACCGTAAAGGAAGGTGTTTTTTCCCCATGAAAAGGACAGTTGGCCTTGTAGATCCGGCCAGCTTTTTTAAGGGGAATGTAACTGCCGACTACCTGTTCAATGGGCAGACGGGCTTTGATCTCATCAGTCTCGTTCATAATTGATGTGACAGGAGGCTTTAATTGAAGATTAAAGGTGATAGTTACCTGGAGCATGGAGTTCTTTCCATGCGGAGACAATTACGAAGCTCTTCCCTAGATCTAAGGCAGCTTCATATACGTTTACAGTAACAGATTTTGGAGCAAGCGGGAGGGGCTGCTACAATTAATGCAGTTCAGTATAGCATTTTTATGGGATATTTTCTGGTAGCAAGCAGTTTATGGGCGGGCTGGTGTCTTTCAGGTTTAGTGCCGCTTCGGTGGTATAAGGCTGAGCGCTTGGCTGTCGCCGGTTTTTTGGGTCTTTTCAGTGCGGCCTGGCTTTTCTTCCTCTTGTCACTGCTCCTTCCATATACTTTTGCTATTCCTTTGGCCTTTCTGATTCAAGTAGGAGGATCTGGGTTTCTTACGTGGAAGCTGAAAAAAGGCACTGAGCATCAGCCTTATTTTTCCCTGCCATGGCTTTTCCTTTCTCTGGTAAGTACGAGCTGGTTGGCTTATTTGTTGTACACCCATATGCTTGGGCCAGGAGAAGGTGATGGCTACTATTCGGTTGGGCCGGTATGGGGAGATCTGGCGCTTCACCTCAGTCTTATTTCCCATTTCGCAGCACAAGACGGCTTTTCCTTTGCCATGCCTCTTCTGCAGGGAGCCAAACTTACCTATCCCTTTTTAATCGATTTCCTTTCGGCGGTTTTTTATAGGTCTGGTCTGCCTCTTCAACTTTCGTTAATCCTTCCAGGTCTGATTTTAGGATTTGCCTGCGTGCAGCTCCTTTTCTTCATGGTTCTGAGGTTTTTCAAGAAGACTTCGGCGGCAGGCGCTGCCACGGCTCTCTTTTATGGAGGGGGAAGCGTGGCTGGTCTTCAGTACCTATATGAAGGTTGGAAGGCAAGTGGCGTAGGAATCATTGATTTCTTGAAGATCGGAACCGATGACTACACCTATCTTCCTGAAAAAGGTCTGCATGTCTATAATGCCGTTACGGGATTCTTACTGCCTCAAAGAGGAATCTTGTTTGGCCTGCCAGTCTTTTTCCTGGCGCTTATCTTTCTCTTTGAAGGCCGAAAGCGGCCGGTTCTCCTGTATAGTGCGGCAGTGCTCATTGGCTTCTTGCCCTTTGCCCACATCCATACCTTTTTGATCGCCGGAAGCGTTCTTGGGTACATGGCCTTTGCCCAGGCTTATGATACTGGCAAGCTCAAGTCTCATCTTACCTATGCCTTTCTTTGCATGGTTGTCATTGCCTTGCCACAGCTTCTTTGGCAGTTCTTTGGAAGCTATCATTCAGGATTTGTGACGCTGAAGTGGGGATGGCTCCGTGAAGAAGATCAGGGCTTCCTCGTATTTTGGCTTCGAAACTGGGGTCCGCTCTTCCTGGTTCTCATTACCACGCCTCTTTTGTTTTGGAAGAAGCTGAAGGATCCTTTTTTCCGATTGCTTTACATTCCTTTCGCCATACTCTTCGTGGCTTGTAACATTGCCATCTTCCAGCCAAACCCTTATGACAATACCAAGTTTTTCCTTTACGTTTTCCTGGTTGCCTGTATTTTCGGAGGCTACATGATCAGTCTCATCAAATTCAGACCTTTGCAGATTCTCTTGGTCGGGGCGCTGGCTTTGCCAGGGATCGGTAGCCTAAGCATTGAAACGGTAAGGACCTTTTCCTTTTTGGATGAGGATGATATCGCCCTGGCCGCCCAAGTTAAGAGGCTAACCCCTAAAGAGGCAGTGATTCTTACCTCGGATCGGCACAATCATCCGGTCTCAACGATTACAGGGCGGCAAGTTGTGTTGGGATACCGAGGTTGGCTCTGGACATATGGCATCGACTACCGGCCGGTTGAGTCTGACGTATCAATCATGT
This sequence comes from Patescibacteria group bacterium, assembly GCA_020696955.1. The sequence goes on from JAJFBK010000066.1 coordinate 2,899, forward strand.
TCAGCGGAAGAGTGGGGACAGAAGAACTTTTTCAAAAGTACGGGATTACCCATGTGGTGATTGGTCCTAGCGAGCTTCGGATCTGGTCCGCAAACAAGCCTTATTTTGACGCTAACTATCCAGTTATTTACCGCTCTGACAATTGGACTGTTTATGCAGTAGGGAAGTAGCTTTTCTGTCCGCCATCTGGTATTGTCCTTTCTCAGGAGGAGAGAACAATGCCGACCTTTAAGAATGACGAAATCCAGCTGTTTACATCGGAAGAGACGAGTAGACTGTTTAAACACTGGAACCGGTTCCAGATGCATACCGGGAGATGGCGCCATGAAACACGCTACCACAGTAATCCAAACATCATATTCTCCAACTCTCATGCCCGAGAAATCGTAGCCATGGGGTCCATGGCTTTGCCCATGATATGCAATGAAATGGTAAGGGGCAACAGAATTCGTGGAGGTTTTTGGTTCATGTTCATGTACGAATTGACGGGGGCCAATCCGGCACCCCGACGGTATGCGGGAAATTTGTATATGATTACCCACGCCTGGATAGACTGGGCCCGAAAAGCTGGAGCTGAGCAGATCTACAAGGGAGCCGCCCTTCAGATTGATATATGCGAAGTTGGTTCTGAAGCAAAGTGCAGGCATCCAGCCTTCAAATGGCTGCGGAAGTTTAATTGTCACAAGATGGTAAATTTCGCTCTGCATGAGTTGGAGCAGTGGTGGGAGAATCCGGATGAGTCCCAGACTGTCCAGTGGTCAAACGTGTATTGGCGCTGCTGTCTTGTCTATGAGTTCCGCAAAGGCCTTGGACCTCATTTTCCTCCACTGGCATCGGTGGGTGACTATGAAACAGTGGAGCTTTATATAAAGAACTTGAAAGAGAATAGGTACCTTTTCAAGTAAGAGTCCAAGGGTCGCTCAGATTGAGCGGCCCTTTTTTAATTGAGAGTGCCTTAAATTATTTCTTTACCATGCCATTAAAGGTTACTTCGCTATAATCGAGCTCATTAATGCCGGCTAATTGGTAGATTTGGAAAGTTGAAAAGATCTTCTTGTCTGTCGGATTAAGTCCGAGCAGGGCAATGGCTTCGTCTATTTTCTCCCAGCTTTTTGCTTCGATTTCTAGATAAGGGTTGAGCTCGGGCCAGTAGTCGATATCAAATTCCAAGTCGTCTTTAGTCCAGCGCACCCTGCGGTTTTCCTCGTAGAACTTTTGCTTCAGGCCGATTCTTTCAAAGAAGGTCGCCATTCTTGCAAAGTCGCTTACTACCAGCTCAATTTCTTCCATGCTCTGATCATTTGTAGCTCCGTCATGGGAACTGGTGCCTTTGCGCTGTTTGAAGCTCAGGGTGACTTGTTCCCCTTCGTCTCGCACCCTGATCCAAGCTCCGGCATCATTAAGTCTGAGGTCCGGGTAGTCAAACACCTTTCGCTTATAGAGCTTATCGAATTGCTTGGTGGCTCCTATGCGCTTTAATTTTGTTTCGATTTCCTCAACATTGATATCGAGAAATTTTACTTCTACTTCTTCCATGGTGACTTTTAGATTTGGAGTGGTGTCCATTATAGCTGAAGCCAGTGTGCATGAAAAACGGGTAGGACAAAGTTGTCCTACCCGTTGAGATACTTCGGCTCACTTATCCCTTTCGGCTTAAGCTTCCCAGCCATATATCATGATACTGGTTATCAATAAAATGAAATGCTGGTCGTATACCGTAG
>JAJFBK010000067.1 GCA_020696955.1 Patescibacteria group bacterium
GTATCTTTATGATACCAAACTGAGGGCTTGCAACCAAATACTTGTCGTCATTTTCATCTAGTGAAATGGGCACGTTCTTAGGAACAGTCGGTGCAGGAACTGAATCTGTAAAAGGAACTTCTGGAAGCAGCTCAGCCGTATCTTCAAAAGCCAGCAGGACTGGCTCGTAGGTGTGATCGACGACGGATACATGTAAGGGATTTTCCAGAATTTCCGGAGTCTGATGAACGACTTCAGCTACACCATCAATATTGGATACTGCTTCGTACACAGAAACGGTCTCCTTGGCTGTGTTTTCCACCGTGATCCGGAGCAGGTGATGTGGCAAGGCCTCACCAACTCCCCCTACCGCTTTTGCCTTGATGGCAAAAAAACCGTCACTCAAGGCTTCTGCCTCCACAATAGACTGTTTGCGAACACTATCAGAAAACTCTGGGGAAAGTAGCACCTGGGCATTTACCGAGACGGTTCCAGTAGCAGCTACGCTGATGCCAGGAAGAGAGAGAAAGCCCAACAAAAAGAACGCTCCTCCAACAATGGAGAACGTGGATAGAGAACGAAGATAAGAATGGGAGAGAATCTTCATGGTTGTTATTTTCACACGAACTTAAAAAGAAGTATGTAAGAACTGTTACCATACCTCCTTTGTTTTTGGTAAGCCCTCTCTTTAGGACTTCCGAGAGTACTTTCTTCGTATCAATAAGAGTATAGCAGCCAATAAAAAGATGGCTAGGGCAAGTCCCACGAGGGGCAGATACCAAAAGAAGTCGAGCGTAATTGTTTTCGTGTCGTCAGTTCCTTCGGCCCGAAAGGTTGCCGTCACTTTGTAGGGCCCCGGTAGCCAAGGGGTTTTTACGGCAATGAGCTGGGTGGATATGGTACGAAAACTTTCAGGAAGCAGCCGATAGGAGCTTTGATTGATATTTCCCTTGAAGACGACATCTCCTTTGGGATCAACCACTTCCACGGTTCCCCTCGGTACGGCATGCACGTTTCCTGCGTTTTTAAAACGAAGGTCAGCTGACTGAAACGGTTTCCAGAGAGTTCCCGTAACCGTCAGCCGCTCAGCTTCCAAAGCATAGACTTCACCTCCCATTTTTTTAAGGAAGAAAAGAGAGGAAAGAGCTGACTTAAGCGCCACCTCACTGCTCTCCCCTTCCAGACCCCCCTCCTGTGCGACTGTCGCCACCAAGGCTCCGTAATGCCCTCCCGGAGAAAGAGATTCCCTGTTCTCAATAAAGACGGTTACTTTTTGCTTTTGGCCAGGATCCAAAGAAATACGGTCCTTGTCTAAGGATGCCCAGGAACGCAGCCCGTATTCCACCTCAGTATCGGTACCTAGAAATGCCACTCCTCCGGAATCATCCAAGGAACCGAAGTCACGAACTTCTAGCGTAAGGGTCTGGACGGAAGCGGTATTATTGGCAAGTTCTACTACTATAGCCTTTCTTTCCACTCCCTCTTCCAAGGTTATCTCTTGCAGGATAGGACTAATTCCAAGTGAGCCAGTGGCGGCAGTTGCCCCTGGAATGTTCAGCGGCAGAAGCAAGAATAGACACGATAAAACAAGAATTCTTTTTCTCATTTCTTCTTCTTTACGGTGGCTCGCCATACTTTCTTCACAATTGAAAAGAGAGAGTAAGAAAGCAGAAGCAAAAGAATGATGGCACCACCAATAATTTTCCACGGGAACACCCAAAATGTGACATCAGACTCGAGGGGAATGTCCTGTTTTCCGTTATCATAGACTGCCAGGAGATGGGCACTGTACTTGCCGATTCTAAACGAGTTGAGCTTGGTGAAGTCCCATTCTAGTTTTCTAACCGCCTTGCCATTCTCCACCTTTTCTACAAACCGGGGAAACCCATCAGTCCAGGCAGTATTGAAGGCACGGGTGCTTTCCGGCAAGATGGCTCCACCATCCTTATTGACCGGCAAGTTCATAACTACTTCATCCGGTTTTCCACTCTTGGTTATGGAGATGACGCCTTTGGCGACGGCATGTATGTTTCCAGTGTTTTTGAGCCTGGTAATAAAGTCAGCCGGAAGATACTCGTACATTTTCTTGCTTGTCTTAAAATCAACAAGCTCCAACTCTCTGAGTGCCCCTTTCCGGTCAATCTCCAAGAGAATAAGGCTGGCCACCCCTCCTTGAATGGCTGCAGTGTCAGTAGGAGCCTGTTCGTCCGCCCGTGAAAAGGTTACTGCGTAATAATAGGCAAAAGCCGCTTCTTCGGGGATTCTGATAGTGGCCGGAACCGTCTTCCACTCCTCAGGAGCCAACTCAAAAGTCTTGAATGGGAAACTGATCCATTTGAGGGACTCATCCTCGGGATCAGGGTCCATGAGAAGCGGATTGCCTGTCTCCCCTACGGCCGAGAACTTTTGTACGGTTATTTTAAGGCGCTCAGGATTGTCTCCTGAGTTTTTTATGCGAATATCCCCGGTAATACTCCTTCCCGGAACTGATTTGAGATTAAGGGCTCTTCCGGTCGTGACAAGATCAAGTCGGCCTGTTGCAGGAGCTTCTGCCGCAAAGGCTGGCAGCCCAGAAGAGACTATAAAAAAAGAAAGGAATATGCCTACGGCAAAACTGACGTTTCTGGGCATGAAGGATAATGAGAGGTAATCGTATCTCTACGATAGCAGATTTCCGACGTCCGGCTACGGTACTTAGAAGTTACCGGCTCCTACGAAGGTCAGGGTGTCGGTATAGTCAGTAGCAGGCGCTCGTAGGCTGGTAACCTGAGCCAATTCTTTCAAGTTGAAGGTATCAGGATTTGAGGTTCCGTTTGAGTATCCAAGCAGCTGAAAGGAAGTACTGAGAGTTCCACCGGTAGAAGTTCCGTTTCCTACGAATTCGGCTCCGATTGTAGGAGTACCTGTCGAGCTGTCCCCACCGCCTGAGGTAGGAGGACTGATATTGGAGAGAAGATAGGCATCACCAGAACCTGGCATGGTGGAAGGCGTGCCGTCAGCAGGAGTTCCAAATGCAGCGATTGTCTGGCCAGTAGTCGCAGAAGTAAGACCGGCATTCAAATCTTTTACCCAAATCGTGTATCCCTGGGCACCGTTGGTTCCGGCTTGCACCGAATATCCAGTACTGGCCGTAGCGGCGCTCGTACTCAAGGTTCCAAAGGTGTCAGTATTTCCACTCAGGCTGAAGCTAAATGTCGGAGAAACGGTTGCGGTTACTACCACCTGGTCATCGGCAATGACTCGAGTGGCAATCTGGGTCGAATCTACTGGAGCCGCTGATTCCAGGGTTTCAATGGTGTTATAAATTTGGTTTCCAGCCTCGCTTACATCAGGATTAAGGAGTGCAACATTGCTATTTTGAAGGTAGACGCCATAGGTAGTGCCCGAAGCGAGGGCGCCCGTAAAGGTAAAAGTAACTTGGTTTGAGGCCGATCCGGTAACGGCCAAGGTTCCAGGAAGGTTGGTGACAGCCACATCGCTTCCAGCTGATTTATAGGTAGTGGGCACACCGGTTACGGTTACGCTCCAGTTGGCCTGGGTGGTATCGAAGGTATAGGCAGCGTCAAAAGTAACTCGCACCGATCCTTCAGTTGCCGTGATGGCTCCACTAGGACTGGTCTTGAAAATAAGAAGGAACTTAACCGGATTGACCCCGGCTGCCATGCGGTCAGGACGCATAACCGCGAAAGAGAGCGGAGCCGCCTTTACCCTTGATACGCCAATGGTAAGAGGAAGGCTGAGAGCAAGACAAAGAACCATGAAGCTGGCCAAACCTTTTTTTCCTAAAAGTGGAGTCATTCGTCTTTCACTTATGTTCCTGAAGTCAAAACTTTTGTAATATTAATTACTTATTCATTATAGCAATACCCGGAAGAGCCTTGTCAAACATTTTAGAAGTTTCCGCTTCCCACCAACGTAAAAGTATCAGTATAATCAGAAGCTGCAGGAGTCAATGTGGCACTTTTTGCCTTGATTAGAAAGGACCCTTTTCCTTGGCTAACTGGCGTATCAGAGCTAAAAAGAGACCTGAACGTAGTATCAGTGATTCCCACATTCTCGTCGACATTGTCATAGGGAGCCTGAATAGTAACAGGACCGCCAGCCGTTTGGGTGGTCGATGTGCCTTGAATTCCAAATCCCTCATCCAGCGAAGTAAGATTGCCGGTAAGCGACGGGATGAGATAGCTCGTTTTATTGCTGAAGAGACCATTGTTCGTATCAACAATGAATACATTTGCCCCAGACGCTCCGTTAGTACCAAACTCCGTCCAGATAAGCTCTGGGCTGTCCATTATGGTATTGGGATCGAGATCATTGAAGGCAACGACAAAGGGCGGGGTATCTTGGGTGTCGGTATAAACTGAAAAATAAAAGCTAGAGGCCACAGTGGCAGCCGAAGCGGCGGGTCCATACCCTGTCTCGGTGAAGTCTCCGGCCGAAGCTTTGGCCTTTATCTCGTAAGTAGTGTCTTCGTCCAAACCGATGATCAAAGAACCGCTTGCACTTCCCCAGGCCGAATAGGTCTGGTAATCCTCAACCCCAAGAGCACTTCCGACAGTTCCGTCACTTTGTACGTATTCAGTCGTCACGAAATTGTCACTG
>JAJFBK010000004.1 GCA_020696955.1 Patescibacteria group bacterium
CCTGAAATAGTCGGACGAAACGATTCGCCGGCAAGAAGAATATTCATACATTTACTATACCTTATTTGCTGCAGGAGCTGAATAAGACTAGACTTCTTGCCCTGGAAGCCGTTTTTCTGGTATAGTCGGGATTGTTAGAGCTTGAAATAAAGCTTCGTGGCAGGGTAGCTCAGGGGTAGAGCAGGAGACTCATAAGCTCTTGGTCGCGGGTTCAATTCCCGCCCCTGCCACCAAAACAAATAGGTCCGAAATTAAACCAACCCTACCGACATCGGGCAAGGGACTACTGGTTTAATTTCGGACCTATTTGTTTTGATATAATAGCTTCATCTTCCCATAATTCATTCTCATGCTTATTGCCGTTTTTTCGGATTCCCATGACAACATGGAAAATATTAAAAAAGCAGTTGAACTAGCCAAGGAACGTGGCATTACCCGAGGTCTTCACCTTGGAGATTTTTGTGCCCCTCCTACCCTTACCCTCCTCGCCACTTCAGGCCTAACCTGGCACTGTGTCTGGGGAAACGTAGATGGCGACAAGTTACTTTCTTACCAACGGGTGCAGGAATATGGAACTATGGATCTGGTTCCCGAAGATTTTCGTGAGCTTGAAATCGAAGGACGGAAGCTCTTCCTCACCCACTACCCGCAAATTGCTCGCATCGCCGCTCTTTCTGGAAGTTATGACGCCACCTTTCATGGACACAACCATGAAGCAAACCAGGAAGTGATTGGCAAAACGTTATTAGCAAATCCAGGTGAAATTGCCGGGTTTCGTTTTGGAAAGCCAAGCTTTGGAATTTACGATACAGAAACCAATACCTTCGAACACGTATACCTTTAGCCTATTTTTTCTCTAGTCTTATCACGACTTTATTGCCCGTCGCATTTGCTACTTTTTCGAGGAACTTGAGAGTAGGGTTATATGTCCCCGACTCGTATCTGGCAATTGCTGATTGGCTAATGCCAATCCTCTCCGCCATTTCTTTTTGAGTAAGGCCCTCCTTGCTTCGCATATCCACTAGAATACCAGCGACATCTCGATAAAGGGCCAGCTTTTCATAGCCCTCCCTAATCTCAGAATTGCTTAATAACTCCGCCCTGATTGTTTCCCAATCGTTGCTCATGATGCGTGAATTATAACATATATGGTATTATTTTTCACTTCCCCGTCCTTCCACCATCCCAGAAAGTCTTTCTCTGGCCAGTTTTAGATCAGACAATGGGATCTTTTGGGTTTTCTTTTTTATTGCATGAAGAATCCAGATTGCCTCCCCGGTAAAACTATAAAAGAACCTCACTTGAATTTTACCGACGACACGGAGCTCAAAAAGACCTGATCCCAAATACTTTGAATGAGGCATCCCAAGCCCAGGCCCTTTCTGCGACAGCAATTCCAGAGCCGAGGCGGCATGATACGCCAAATCAACGTCAAGGCTCTCTAGAAACTTCTTCACGTATGGCCGGCCAGAATCTGAACAATAGAAAAGAACTTTCATACCGTCAGCATACGCAGCTGGGATTACAAACCCCTGACTATCGCCTGACAAAAAGTTGAGGGTTCAAATCTATCTCTCATGATACAAAAATAAGCCACCACGATGTGGTAACTTATTTTTGGTAGCGGGGGAACTAGATCGCACTGCGTGCTTCGGGAACCCACGGTTCCCGACAGTCGCTTCGCTCCTTGCCCTCCTTCACGGAAAAACAAGTGTTTTCCCGACCCCTTTCCTAAATCTAACCCCTCTTACATTACAAAAATAAGCCACCACGATGTGGTAACTTATTTTTGGTAGCGGGGGCTAGGAGTTGAACAAGCTTCGCTTATGAGAACCCACGGTTCTCATCGCTCACTCTCGTTCGCTGCTCTCCTCTACGAAAAACCCAGGTTTTCCGACCCATTCCCGGTTCAAATCTAGCTTCAACAATACAAAAGAGAACAATCGAATAATCAATTGTTCTCTTTTGGTAGCGGGGGCTAGATTTGAACTAGCGACCTTCTGGTTATGAGCCAGACGAGCTTCCGGGCTGCTCCACCCCGCTATAGGGGCATCGAAAGTATGGGACAAAGTTATGAAATGTAGCTCGTACCTTAATCTTATTTAATCAAGGAAGCACTCACTGCATTATTGAAGAACAATCATAAATATTATGAACTTCAATAATGTAAACTAGACTTTACAATTCACTGTTTTTTGTCATACTTTATTTGTAGTATCAAGGTCTTCGAGTGCAACGAGAATTTGGTTCTTATCGGCCTGACGGCCAACGCATCTCAGTTGCTACGTCTGTTATAGTACCGCATACTCAGGTCTCCGTCAAGCTTACACATTTAGTGGTAACTCTTTTTTCATGGAAAAACCGTACGATTCCGAATCCGAAACCCCCGAAGAACAGCCATCTCAAAAGCCTTCCCGTCCATCCCGCAGGAAAGGACAAAAGCCTAATATGATGAGAGTGCCTCAAATGGCCGAGCAAGGTCCTGGCTGTGGTAAAAACATGTTCTGGATTGCTGGAATTCTTATAGCTTTCGCCCTTCTTTCTTATCTCATTAATCCGAATAAGAAGGAGCCTGAGGTAGTTCCCATTTCTCAGATTAGCCAGCAGGTCCAAAATGGCGAGGTGAAAAAAATCACTATCACCAATGACACAGATATCGTCGCAGTCCTTAAGGACGACAAAGAAGTAGAGTCAACCGTTCGCCAAGGAGATACCCTTTCAGACTACGGAATCACTCCTGACAAGACTGAAATTGACGTCAAGTACGACTCAAGGGCCGCTATTTGGCTAAGCGTCCTTCAGACCTTCTTGCCCGCTCTTATCATCGTAGGGCTTATCATTTACATGTTCCGAGCTACCGCTGGTGCCAATATGAAAGCTATGAGCTTTGGCCAGTCAAAAGCCAAGCTTTCAAACATGTCGAAGATTCGCTTCAAGGACGTTGCCGGACTCAAAGAAGCTAAGCAAGAACTGACTGAGGAAGTAGAGTTTCTCAAGAATCCTGGCAAGTTCCGCAGCATCGGCGCCGAGATTCCTAAAGGAGTTCTGCTAGTGGGCCCTCCAGGAACTGGTAAGACTTTGCTTGCCAAAGCCGTAGCCGGAGAAGCCGGAGTTCCTTTTTACACCATTTCAGCCTCAGAGTTCGTGGAGATGTTCGTCGGTGTGGGTGCCTCCCGTGTCCGTGACCTCTTCACCAAAGCCAAGAAAACCAGCCCTTGTATCATCTTTATCGATGAGCTTGATGCCATCGGACGTCAACGTGGTACCGGTATGGGCGGAGGACATGACGAACGTGAGCAGACCCTTAACCAAATCCTAGTTGAGATGGATGGTTTCGACACAGACCAAGGAGTTATCATTATGGCCGCCACCAACCGTCCTGACGTGCTTGATCCAGCCCTTCTTCGTCCTGGACGATTTGACCGCCGTGTCACCGTAGACCTTCCCACCCGAGGAGAACGCATCGAAGTATTAAAAGTATACTCCGCTCACAAGCCAATGGACCCAGGCGTTAACCTTGACGAGATTGCCAGCCAAACTGCCGGACTCTCTCCTGCCGACCTTAAGAACGTAATGAACGAAGCCGCCATTCTTACTGCCCGCAAAGGCTTGAAAGTGATTACCCAGGAAACCATTCATGAGGCAGTGGAGAAAATTCTAGTAGGACCTGAACGTCCAAGCCGAGTGCTTTCCCAGAAGGAAAAGGAAATTACTGCCGTTCACGAAGCCGGTCACGCCATTGTAGGGCATGTACTTCCCCATACTGACGACGTTCACAAGGTTTCCATTATCAGTCGTGGTCAAGCCCTCGGTCTTACCTGGAGCCTACCTCGTGAGGACAAGCACCTCATAAGCCGCAGTAAGTTCGAAGATGAGCTTGCCATGTTGCTCGGAGGACGGTTGGCAGAAATGCTTTATTACAATGAGCCGACTACCGGAGCCTCAAATGACTTGCAACGAGCCACTGCCATCGCCCGCCGCATGGTTACTGAATACGGCATGAGCGACAAGCTTGGTCTTCGCACCTATGGAGAGCACAACGAGCAAACCTTCTTGGGGCGCAATATGGGAGGAGACAAGGATTATTCAGATTCTATCGCCCAAGAGATTGATGCCGAAGTCATTCGCATAGTCGCAGAAGCCGAAAAGAAGGCCTCATCCTTACTCAGCAAATACCGCTCTGCCCTAGACAACCTGACCAAGCTTCTCTTAGAAAAAGAAACAGTCGGAGGGGAAGAACTCACCGCTATCCTGGAAGCTGACACGGGCATCAACAAGCCAGAGTCCCTACTTCCTACCGTTTAAGAGATGCCCCGACTCTTCTCTTTCGGATCTCAGTCCGTAAAACACGCCTCTACCCTTTTGGCCATTACTGCTTTGCTCAGTAATGGCCTTGGGCTTATTCGGAACGCTCTTTTTTATCGTGTTTTGCCACCTGACCAGCTTGACGTTTATTTCGCCAGCTTCCGAATTGCGGATTTCCTACTCAACATTCTTATCATCGGAGCCATTTCGAGCGCCGTTATTCCTATCGTCAGTGAGCTACTAGCTAAAGAAAAAGAAGAGAAGGCCTGGAAGCTCACAAGCCAGCTGCTTAGCCTGGCAACCCTTACCATCTTCGTAATTATCGTGGTACTGGTAATAGCCATGCCTTACCTGATGCACATCATTGTCCCAGGATTTGACGCCGCCCAGATGGAGGCCACCACCAGACTCAGTCGCCTCCTGCTTATTCAGACCCTCTTCTTTTCCTGGTCAATCATCATCGGAGCCTTACTCAACAGCTATAGTCGATTCACCACTTATGCCTTTGCCCCTCTGGTATACAACAGCTCGTTGATCATTGGAGGCATAGCTGCTGGCCATTTTGGCGTAAATGCCCTAGTCTATTCCGTCATTATCGGATCGTTCTTTCACTTTCTCATCCAGTATTACGAAGTACGAAAAGTTGGATTTGATTTTCATTTCCTTCCAAAGTTTAGCCCTGAGATAAAACGGATTCTCAGTCTTATGGCTCCGCGGAGCCTTAGCCAAGGCATGGCTCAGATAGTACTTCTGGTTTATACCAACCTGGCCTCTACCATGCAGCGCGGGTCACTTTCAATCTTCAGCGGAATGAACGACCTGCAAACTACGCCGGTAGTGATAGTGGCAAATTCTTTGGCAACCGCTTTCTTCCCCTCTCTCGTGGCACACATGACAAAGGAGAAATGGGATGACATGAACAGCCTTATTACCAAGGTTATCAAGATGAGTCTCTTCATCATGCTGCCCATCGTGGCCCTCTCACTTATTCTTCGAGCCCAGATTGTCCGCCTGTACTTGGCGACCGGAGGTGTGGGATGGGATCTTACGACCATAGCCATAACCACCTTTGCCTGGTTTATAGTGGGCATAGTACCGGCCGCCCTTGTCGTAATACTAACCCGGGTGTTCTATGCCAGTCATGACACCAGGACTCCGATGATAATAAATATCGCCACCAGCCTTGCCGGAATTGGGTTCAGCATGATAATGATCCGAAATTATAACGCCAACGTATCAGTGCTTGCCATGAGTGAGACCCTGATTTCTACGAGCCAGTGCTTGTTCTACCTGGTAATTCTTCATTATCGCAGTCACCTGAACATCCATTTCAAAGAGATTGCCTCAAGCGGCCTGACTTACGGTTTAGGAGCCGGATTTTTAGCGGCTTGTAGCTGGACCGCCCTTTATCTTATAGATAACCTTTACGGAACCTTGCCTTGGATTGGCACTGACCGCATCCTCGGGCTCCTCATTCAAGCGGCAGTTGCAGGTGCGGTTGGTATTTTAGCCTATTTTGGGTATAGTACCATCAGGAGTAAGGAGGAAATCCAATGGCTAAAAAAGAGAACTTTTTCTTAAACCCGGTAGATCGTACCCCCTATGCGGGTTGCGCTTGGGTGGCAGTCATAGTCATCGGCCTTTTTGTTATCCTTTCCAGCCTGCTTTGGAAAACCGCTGGCGCCGTAAAGCACAGCTCGCTCTTCCACTTTGACTCTCCTGCCAAAACCAAGGGAAATGACCTCCTCAAACAGGTTCAGGATGCTACGAATGGCGTTAAGCCAGATACGGAAAAGGCAACCGAGGAAGCCAAGGAGAAAGTACAGCAATCCATCAGGGAAGAAGCTGACCGACAGATTCAAAATCAAATAGACAAAGCCACCGAAGAGGGCGCTTCGGGCCTGAAACAGTATTTTTCACAATGACCAACCTTCCGATACGAAACTTTTGCATAATTGCCCACATCGATCACGGCAAGTCGACTCTCTCCGACCGAATGATCGAACTCACCAATACGGTAGCCAACCGTGACATGAAAGACCAGCTGCTTGACCAGATGGATCTTGAGCGTGAACGTGGCATCACCATTAAACTGCAACCAGTACGCATGCAGTATGTCGTTAATGGCCAAGAGTATATCCTCAACCTCATCGACACTCCCGGTCACGTTGACTTCTCTTACGAAGTCTCTCGGTCCTTGGCCGCAGTCGAAGGCGCCATCATTCTGGTGGATGCCTCCCAAGGAGTACAGGCTCAGACCCTCTCAACGCTCTACCAGGCAATTGAACAGGACCTTGCCATCATTCCAGTCATCAACAAGATTGACCTGCCTCATGCAGAGCCTGAACGTCGTGCCCAAGAATTGATGAAACTCCTGGGATGCAAGTACGAAGACATTGTCTTTGCTTCTGGAAAAACCGGAGTTGGCGTGGAGGAAATCCTCAAACAAGTCGTGGACAAGGTTCCGGCACCGATTCTGAAACCGGATGACGCCATGCGAGCCCTGGTGTTTGACTGTATTTTCGATCCTTATCGAGGAGTAGTCGCCTATGTAAGAATCATGGAAGGCACTCTGCCAGGACTTTCTCGCATCACCCTTATTCAAGGCAACAATGAAACAGATGCCCTAGAGGTTGGCCATTTCCTTCCTGCCCGCCATAAAGCTGAGGGTCTCTATACTGGTGAAATCGGCTACATCGTTACTGGGCTTAAGGAAGTCAGCGATATCGGTATCGGTGATACTATCACCCTTCGTGCCGCTACCATGCCCGAACCCCTCCCCGGCTATCGTGTAGTAACCCCCATGGTATTCGCATCTTTGTACGCAATTGAGAGCGACCAGTACCCGGTACTTCGAGACTCGATCGCCAAGCTAAAGCTTAACGACGCCTCCCTTGATTATGCCCCGGAACATTCCCCTGCCCTTGGCTTTGGTTTTCGGTGCGGATTCTTAGGAATGCTTCACATGGAAATCGTCATCGAGCGCCTAAGTCGTGAGTACGATATGGAAGTAATTGCCACCATCCCTTCTGTGGCCTATCAGCTGACGACTACGACTGGCAAGGATATGGCCATCCAGAACCCAAGCGAACTTCCCGATCCTACCCAGATCGCCGAGACCCGCGAGCCATGGATCAAGCTAGAGGTGGTGACTCCAAAAGAATATATGGGCGCCATCATGGACCTCACCCAGCAACGTCGTGGAGTTTACAAAGACACCCAATTCCTTGATGAAGAACGGGTAGTTCTCCACTACGAAGTGCCTCTCTCTGAAATTGTAGTTAATTATTACGACCATCTTAAGAGTATTAGCTCAGGCTATGCCTCGATGAGTTACGAAGTGATCGGATTCCGAGCCGCTGACTTGGTAAAGCTAGACATTTTGGTTGCTGGAAACGAGGTTGAAGCCCTTTCAAGCGTCGTACCTCGCAGCAACTCCATTCCTATGGGAAAGATGCTGGTAGAGCGTCTCAAGGAACTCATCCCCCGCCATAACTTTGAAGTAGCCATCCAAGCCACCATCGGCGGAAAGATTATCGCCCGAGAAACCATCTCGGCTCTTCGAAAAGACGTGACCGCCAAACTCTACGGAGGTGACGTAACCCGAAAGAATAAACTCTTGGAAAAACAGAAGAAAGGAAAGAAAAAAATGAAGCGTTTTGGAAACGTGGACATTCCAAGCTCAGTATTTATTGACCTCCTGAAACAGTAGTGCTATAGTCTGGAAGCTGTCAGCAATCTGGCAGACTTTCTTTTTTTGGAGTGTGTGACCCATGGAGCTAAACCCTGAAACAAACGAGCCGGAACTGATCCTTGGAACCAACGATCCGCACATTTATTGTGCCCTTTATTATGGGCTTCCTGTGTGGGATATGGATTTCATATCTCCAGAACGCACGAATAGCAAGTTTTCCGCAAAAGAAATCGACATGGTGATCCTTTCGGCAGAACGGTCCAACACCATGAGACTCTGCGAAGAGCTCCTCGACCACGACACCCCGTTCATCGTAGTGGGGATAAGTGACGAAAGCCCCAATAAAAGTCTCTTGTCGGAAACTGAACATTTTTGTAGGGCAAGACACATTCCCTACCTATCCGTCTCCTTAGAGGAAGACTCAGAAAGTTTGATGATGGCTCTTAGTGCCCTCGGTATTATGGTCGATCGCTGTGCAAGCAACGATGTCGCCATGTCGGACAGGGGCATTTTTACTCCAGGTGGAGATCCTTACCCTGTCCTTGAATTACAGGCCGCCTAAGGCCGCCCCAACAACACAAAAGCCGCTCGACTTCCGAGCGGCTTTCTTTTTTATTTGGGAATGGGGAGTTTTATCGTAAAAGTTGAACCCTTATGCAGGACGCTCTCGACTGTCACCTTACCTCCAAACTCTTCAATGATGTGTTTGACGAGAACCAGTCCAAGCCCGGTGCCCTCATGGGCTACCTGTCTCGCTTCTTCAGACCGGAAAAACTCGCTGAACAGTTTCTGCTGATCTGCCTCGGTCATACCGATACCATGGTCATGAATCGATATAGTTGCCCACCCCTCTTTCACTGAGGTCGTAACGGTTACCGTTGTACCCGAGACCGAATACTTGATGGCATTATCCACTAGGTTAATGATTGCCTGCCTTAGGTAGGCCTTGTCTGCAAACACCGTTGGAAGCACTTCCATTGGACCCTTCACCAGGTGCACTTTTTTCTTATGAGCCACCACTTCGTAATCAGTAAGAATCGCAGCGATCAGCTCATTGCAGTCAACCGCCTCATAGTCTTGGGATTTCCCTCGACGATTAACCAAGCGAAACACATGGAGCATATCCCCAATTAGCTGGCTCATGGCTCCTGCCTGACCAACTGCCTTCAGGATCATGTCCCTATCCTTCCCACTCAAATGAGGAGACTCAAGGGTGGACTGCAGGCACCAGAGAATAATGGCTAACGGTGATTTCAACTGATGGGAAGCTGCCATAAAGAACTCTGTTTTCTGAGCGTCTTTTTTCTCAAGACTCTCAAGCTCATGACGATGGTTGTCTTTACGATGAAGGCCCATACGATTCTATTTTACGTCAGATGGTTTGGCATACAACCAAGATATGAACAAGGCTCCAAGCAATGCCCCAATAAACGGAGCTGCCAAATATGAGAAGTGCATGGCTCCAAGCGAAAGGGCGATGGCTGGGTTAAGCACTCCGCCACTGGTAATGAGACTGATACTGATTCCTATGGTCAAAGCCAAGCCAATTACCACTCCTGATAATGAAGCGCTGATTTTTCCCAGTACCACTGAAGCAATTGCCAAGAGAAGCAGGAAGGTGCCAAGCACCTCACCTAAGAAGGCTGGGCCATCGAGCGAAAAGGAAGGATTTCCCCGGCTGCCAATCAAGACGTAGGCTACCCAAAAGCCAAGGTAGGCTCCTACGAATTGGCACAGCAGATAAAAAGCGGCGTCACGTTTCTTTATTTTGCCAATCGACATGAGGGCAACCGTAACCGCCGGGTTAAAGTGGGCTCCGCTTGCCGGACCAAATACGTACACCAAAACAGTTATCAATAACCCTATCGCTAGTGGAACATAAAGGGCCTGATATGACGAAGCATACAGATCAGATCCTACGCCGATAACCCCGACGACCAGGGCAAGCAAGGCGGTTCCCACAAGCTCAGCGGCATATTTGCGAGGCGAAAAGGAACGAAGAAGGTCGTTCATAAAAGATTCTTTCGTGAATAAGTTGAACCTGCAAGAGCAATTCCAATCAAGATAAGCCCGAAGGCGAGAAAGAACATTCCCCTCATTTCAGGTGAATGAATAGCCAAAGCAGAAAAAAGAAAATGTCCCAGGGAGGTGAGTATGGTAGCAATGCTCACGGCCTGAATAAGCGGAAGACCCTGCCTTAATCCCCACCAAACTCCAATGATCCCAAGCGATGCCCAAGCGAGCACCTGGATTGGCATCTGGATTCCTACCAGTATCAAGCCAGCCATCACGGCATATGATGCCAGATAGAGGGCGGCGATGATCGTTGATCGGAAGTGACCCTCAGGACCAGCAACCTTCAAGTCCTTGTACTTCATGGCCAGAAGTGGCAAAGCTCCGGCAAAAAGCAGGCCGATCCAGATACGTTCCTGCAGTACAAATGGCCCGGAAAGATATGTCTCGTAAGGAAAAACATAAAGCACATAGTAGGCAAAGGTGCTCATCAAAAGCACCAGTCCGCTCATTCGCAAGGTGTAGCTTTTCAAAGTGAAGCCACTGGCCGAAAGAAGAGATCCCAGGATAAGCCAGACCAAAACGGTTTCACTGCGAGAAGTAACGACCAGGGCCAGAATTGAGACCAAAAGGGCGGCGGCCAAACCGTAATATTTCGCATATGAGAAACGTCCGTGGGTCCACCAACTCACAACTGCCAAGGCTGAGAAGATAAGGACGTAAAGCAATCCAATGATCATGAACCCTGGAAGACCGATCTGGGCGGTAAAAAAGCCTGGGAGCATGGCAATGCCAAAAACCACCAAGGCTAAGCTGGCCTGAGCCATGTTTCTGTTGTCAGCCAACCTCCGATGATAGGCAAAAGGAGCGCTCAGTGCCAATCCAATTAACAGGGTGCTAACCAGTATGGCTTGGCTAAGTTCAGAATAGGTCCCATAGTCTGAAGTATAGGTGGCAATTACTAAAAAGCTGCCGATTGCCGAGAGGGGCAAGACGTCCCACTTCCCCGAGTACCTGGTCCAGACTGACAATAAGACAGTAAGGAGCGTAAGAAATGCCAAGCTGGAAAAGGAAGCCGGATAGGCAACAAGCAAGAAATAGACCCCCGCTAAGCTAAGCAAGGACAAGGTTTTTTTCGAATGCACCAAGGAGTAGGAAAATCCTATTACCGGGATAAGCAGAAGCGCCATAAGTTGCTGATCAGGCTGAGAAAACAAGAGCGAAACAATCCAAGCATAGGCAATTGCCAAAGAGCCGGCCCCTAATATAAGACAGAGATCGCGAACCGTATCGGAAAGACCATTATTCTTTTTGGCTTTTGGTCCGGAATGAACTTGGTGAGAAAGAACCTTCTTGCCACTTCTTCCCTCTTGGAGAATCACTCTTGCGGAATCGCTGATCCCAATAAATCGGCTTCTGCTCAGAACGAGCCATAAACCGATCAAAAGCCCCCCAAATGTGAGGAGCGAAGTAGACTCCCCATTCCACCAGGACCGCAGGGCGGTTAAGGAAAAGAACGTGACAATAGCCCAACCAAAATACCCGAGAAACCGCTCATTCTCAGCACTCCCTTTTTGAAATAGCTTGCTACCTCCGAACGAACCAGTCTTGATCCTTCGTTCCATGCGACTTACTCGCAGGTCTAACTGATCAAAGCGTCGGTCTTGTGATGATTGTGGCATGTGCCCTCTTACAGCCTATGTGAATAGATTAAGTATATAAGGTTCAGCTAAAAAACAAAATACGCCTCTCCTGGAAACTCGGCAGGCAGTAAATGGATATTCTACGGTAGGAATCGTTTGTTCCTTTGCCCTGTAAGCGATCGACAAAATAGAAAAAGAGATTTGAAAACAGTAGTCCCTTGCCCGATGTCGGTAGGGTTGTTTTCAAATCTCTTTTTCTATTTTTGGTGGGTCCGGTGGGAGTCGAACCCACAACCAATGGCTTAAAAGGCCACTGCTCTACCATTGAGCTACAGACCCATGAGTGAGGAACGCGAACAAGCAAGCTGGTTCATGTTTTGAGCGATTGGGTCAGAACAAGGTCACAGACCCCCTGGCTCAAATTCAGTTCTTCCGTACTATAGCTTAAATCAGGAAAAATGGAAAGGGCTCAGCTTCGACTATTCCTCTTCCCCGTAGATTCCAAAGAATACTATAGCGATCACAGGAAGACCGAGTATCCATTCACGGTACTTAAATATGAACGGCACGATCTGAGAACTTTTAAGCACCTGTTCACGAAGCTCTATAGGCATGAAAGAAACCAAGAACATCACCAGCAATGCCAAAGTGGCCACGGCATATACCACCACTTCCAAGGCTGAATATCTAGACCGTTTGCCGCCCAGCTTCACAAAGGTTGATACCAAAAAAGTCACCACTATCATGAGTAGTGACTGCACCACGAAGGGTGAGGCGCTTACCTTGATCCAAAGTTGGCTAAAAGCAACCCGATCACCCGCAAAAAAAGCAGCGACCTGATCCCCCCAGGTGCTTGCCATCATATATCCGATATATACGCTCACCAGTGTCGCCAATGCCTTATGCTTTCGAATAAGCAAGCTATAAGCGGTTAAAAGGGCTAGTGAAGCGATAATCGCCGTGTCCCAGGTCAGGAAGGTAATCATATACCTTCAGTATGAGGCACTAGCCCAGCTTTTTCAACTCTTCGTACAGTTCTTTTTGACGCTTGGAAAGACGGCGAGGAATAACGACCCTGAGGATAAGGGTCAGATCTCCCTTTCCGCCACGATAAGCACGCCCCTTGCCTCTAAATACCATCTGGGTGCCGTCTTGGGCACCTGCTGGCACATTTAAGGTAACCTTTTCATTTCCCACCCGAAGATCCATGGTGTCGCCCAGTACGGCCTGGGGAACCGAAATCTCAACCTCAGCTGAAATATTGGCCATGGCCGCTCCGAACATATCGGAAAAAATGTCGGCAAAACCTCCACCGTTACCTCCGAAATTGAACCCGAAGCCACCGAAGTCAAAGCCTTCTGCACCCTGGCCACCACCGAATCCTCCTTGAGGTCCGGCCGAGCCGTAGGTATCGTATTGCTGGCGCTTCTGCTTATCGGAAAGGACCTGATAAGCCTCATTTATTTTCTTGAACTCTTCCGCATCCCCTCCTTTGTCAGGATGATGAGCATGGGCCTTCTTTCGGAAGGCCTTTTTGATCTCATCTTCGGAAGCTCCTTTAGAAACGCCCAACAAACTATAGTAGTCTTGGTTGGCCATTCTTATTCCTTGTCAGACTTTGGCTCCTCTTCGGTGCCCTCAGTCTTTTCGGCTGCCGGCTCTTCGGCCGACTGTTGGTACATGGCAGCACCGACTACCTGGAGTTTTTCACTCAAAGCTTCGAGCTTGGTCTTGATGGCATCCGCATCTTCGCTGGTATGCACGCTCTTCAGCTCTGCAACTGCATCTTCAACGGCTCGAATGTCTTCCTGTTTTGCCTTTTCTCCGGCATCCTTCAGGGTCTTTTCGGCAGTATAGATCAGACTGTCAGCGTCATTGCGAACTTCGATAAGCTCTTTCTTCTTCTTATCTTCTTCGGCATGCACTTCGGCATCCTGACGCATCTTTTCAACCTCTTCTTCTGATAGTCCGCTGGAAGCAGTGATAGTTACTTTTTGCTCTTTGTTGGTTGCCTTGTCTACGGCTTTGACATGGGCGATACCGTTGGCATCGATATCAAAGCTTACCTCAATTTGAGGAACTCCACGAGGTGCCGGTGGAATGCCATCAAGCGTAAAACGGGCAAGAGTTCGGTTATCAGCAGCCATGTCACGTTCTCCCTGAAGCACGTGGATCTCAACTTGAGGCTGATTGTCAGCGGCGGTCGAGAAAATCTGGCTCTTGTTGGTAGGAATGGTAGTGTTTCGCTCGATAAGCTTGGTCATGATTCCACCCATGGTCTCAATACCAAGTGACAACGGGGTTACGTCAAGAAGCAAAATGTCCTTTACGTCACCAGCTAATACACCAGCCTGGATGGCAGCTCCGATGGCCACGGCTTCATCAGGGTTAACTGATCGGTTTGGCTCTTTGCCAAAGTAGGCTCGGACAGCTTCTACCACCTTAGGCATACGGGTTTGTCCACCAACCAATATCACTTCGTCGATATCTTTCGGATCAAGCTTGGCATCTTTCAAAGCCTTTTTCACTGGCTCAATGGTTCGTTGCACCAAGTCGTCGACAAGTTGCTCGAACTTGGCTCGGGTAAGCTTTAAAACCAAGTGCTTAGGCCCGCTGGCATCAGCCGTAATGAAGGGAAGGTTTACCTCTGTTTCCTGAGAGTTGGAAAGTTCGATCTTGGCTTTTTCAGCTGCTTCCTTGATGCGCTGAATGGCATCAACCTGGTTAGAAAGATCACTTCCTTCTTGAGACTTGAACTCAGCCAAGATGTAATCCATCAGCTTCTTGTCAAAGTCATCACCTCCTAGATGGGTATCACCATTGGTTGAAAGCACCTCAAAAGAAGACTCTCCGTCATGGTTTCCAAGTTCCAGAATAGTAATGTCAAAGGTTCCTCCACCAAGGTCGTAAACGGCGATCTTTTCATCCTTTTTTCGCTCGATTCCGTATGCTAAGGCGGCAGCGGTAGGCTCGTTGATAATGCGTTTTACATCAAGACCGGCGATCTTACCGGCATCTTTGGTTGCTTGGCGCTGGGCGTCATTGAAGTAAGCCGGAACCGTAATCACGGCTTCGGTTACTGGCTGGCCCAGGTAGGCCTCAGCGTCAGCTTTGAGCTTCTGCAGTACGAAAGCAGAGATCTCTTGAGGAGTATAAGACTTGTCACCCATTTCTACTTCCACGGCGCCGTTCTTTCCACCCTTAATGGTGTATGGCATCAGCTTGGCGTCTTCCTGAGTTTCAGGATCAGTAAACTTGCGCCCGATAAAGCGCTTTACTGAGAAAATGGTGTTCTTCGGATTGGTGACAGCTTGTCGCTTAGCCGGAACTCCGACTACTCGGTCTCCGTCTTTTTTCATGGCTACGATGGATGGCACCGTATTGTTTCCTTCAGCGGAAGGAATTACTTTAGCAGATCCGCCTTCCATGACGGACACGCATGAGTTGGTTGTTCCAAGGTCAATTCCAATTACTTTACCCATATATGCTCCTTTCTTTATTTTGAATGTTTGCTCACGATCACCTGTGCTGGCTTCAGAACTTTGTCATGCAGAAGGTAACCGCGACCGATTACTTGTACGATAGTGTCTTCAGGCTGCTCAGAATCCTCTACGCTGCTCAAAGCTTCATGCTGTGAGGGATTGAAGGCATCACCCGGTTTGGCGGCAATCTCCTTCACACCACGTTGCTCAAGGACATCTAAGAGATTCTTCTGAATATACTGAATCCCAGTCACCCAGGGAGAACCTTGCTGCTCAGCCGGTACATGCTCGGTTGCCCGGTAAAAATTATCCACTACTGGCAACAACTCTTCTATGAAGCTTTCCGAACTGTATTTGGCAAAAGTCACTCGCTCTTGCTCGGTTCGCTTTCGGAGATTTTCCATATCGGCTAAAGCCCGCTGCCATTTTTCTTTATAGTCCTCTTCTGGCTGGGTGTCAGTAACCGATGTTTCTTCAGGCATCTGAGTAGCTTCAGAAATGGCTTCTTCGTGTTTTTCTTTTTTGCTCATGTACGGCTCTCTTTTATTAGGTAACTATACAAAATGTAAAGTATACTTGTCATTTAGTCAAGTCTTTTTCGCTGTAACTGAAAAGCCCTCCTTGAGAGAGGGCTTTTCTTTTTGTTAGAAGGATCCTGATCCTTCTCCGTAATTTGGATTTTCACCGTCTGTTGGGCCGGGCGACGGAGTGGTTGGCGGAGTAGTCGGCTCAGGGTTGTCGGTTGGGCAATTCGAGCCACAGGGAGGAGGATCGACAGTACCTGGGGTAACGCTTACAGTGACCGTACGCTGCACCGGAGCGGCTCCAAGCTGCTCAATGATTACCTTACCTGTAAACTCAGGCTTCGTAATGTCATACGTAAATTGCTTGCTGCCAGTCGCAGGATGAATCACTTCAGATCCTCCCGGAGTGACATTGGTTCCAGTATCAGAACGGTCCTTATAAAGGGTGAACTTGCTGTTGTAAACCGTAATATCGAACCGTGCCTTGATAGGCTCTGCCGTACCACGCTCAACGATGATCTCAGCTGTCTTTGTGACGCTCATCTGCCCAGCAGGAACTACATACTCACAGTCACCATTCCAAGCATGCGACGTATGGGCTGATCGAGGCGGCTCTTTCAGAGTAGATGCAACGCCTGCTTCGCAGTAAAGTTGATAATGAACGTCCCCACGGGCAGTACCGCCCATGTCAGAAACGCTGAAGGTTGGCTTGAATCCGGAAAGCCCCCTGTTGCTGCTTACCTTGAACAAGGCACTCAGACTGTCTTTTGATGGTACGGCCTGCGGTGAGAGGTAGGTGCGGTCCATGGCTATCCAGCGATTGTTATAAGGTGAGGATACGCAAAGACGTCCGAGACAAAGCCCCCCCGGTTGCTCAGCCTGGTCACCACCCCGATAAAACCTAGATTTCGCCTCTTGAGGATTAGAAGGAATGGCCACCCAAGGCATTTGCTCATCCCTCACACTCCAGTCTTTCGAAAGAACCGCTGAAACTGCTGGATTGGCAAAGGCAGCAGGATAGTCGATATAGAGCTGGCCTCCTACTCGATTCCCATTCTGGCGAATCTTGCCTGCCATAATAGCCGGCGCATTCTCTCCTTCAACCGTAAATGTTCCTTGCATGGCGATCCAATAAAATGGATAGTCGCTTGACCGGTCAGTTGCGTCACCCCCCCATCTGAATCCGTTGTTAGTGACGTCCATTACCACGCAGCATTCATCTCCTCCTAACTCATGGACGGGCTTGCTTCTAGTAAAACCAACTCCGATCGTATCGGCGTTGCCGGTAAATGGCGTGGTGAATCTTACGGTGTTGCCGTCTCCAGAATTGATTCTCCCGGCTTTCAGTTTGCCTGGGATCTCACCCTTTGCTGCTAACCAGGTAATAGTGCGGCCCGGCCTTGTATCCGACTCAGTAAAGAAGAATCCGGTATCAGTTATGCCGCTCACCCGGTAATTGTCAGTGGATCCAGGATA
>JAJFBK010000068.1 GCA_020696955.1 Patescibacteria group bacterium
TTTTCACCGCTACCATTACCGCCAAGGACTTCTCTGGAAATATCATTGCCGATTATACCGGGTCAGCCTCCATTAGTGACTCGACGGGATCTCTTCTGCCCACTTCCGCCGGCCCGTTCATTTCAGGAATCTGGAAGGGCGAAGTAAAGATTCTCTACGCCAACGAGTCAGTAACGATCAGTGCCATCGGGACGGGCTTAAGCGGCGTCAGTAACCAGTTCGCAGTCGAAGGTGACAAAAAACCGCTTCTTCGAAACATCGGAGACGCTCTGGACAAGCTCTCACAGCTTATAACTGGCAAAGCTGGAAGTGGCGGGGGCAACGTAGGAGTCGGCAAGGGCGGCTCAGGGGCAACCCAGCAATTCATTCGGACCATGGCCGCAGGAATCGCAGCCGGATTTGGGCTTCTAGGCTCTGCAATCGCCATTGGTATCTTGTCAGGAAAAGGACTTGAGGCCATTGGCCGCAACCCAGTAGCCAAAGGCAAGGTACAATTAAATATGTACTTGGCTATTTTCAGCAGTATCGGCGTTTCAGTCATGGCAGTCGTAGCCGCTTTGATCATCTTAGGTTAACACTTACTCAATGAGGGAAATCCTTTTCTTTGCCATCGGAGCCAGCCTTACCGGAACAGTCTTTTTGGTATCTCTTATAGAACTCATCTTTACTGCCAAGAGACGACGGGAACATGAACAGCTCGACCAGAAGATCAAGGAAATCAAAACCCAGTACAACCAGTCAATCAACGAATTGGTATTGAAAGACGATGCTGAGATTACTGCCGTTCAGGAAAACTTGGCTGAAACCGCTTCTCACGTAGAGGAAGAAAAAGAAACCATAGAAAAGACATACAAAGATCAGATAGAGTCCCTGACAGCTGAAAGCAAGAAGGCACTGGAAGCCGCCAAAGCAAAGGCCAAAAAAATGGAGGCCCTGGCCAAGCAGCAGGCCGAAGATTACCTGGAAAGCCGCCAGCAAGAAGTAGAAGAAGAGCTTATGGACCTGGTAATTTCAGTTACCAAGAAGGTACTGCCAAAAGGCCTGACCTACGAAGCTCAGAAACAATTGGTAATGGACGCTCTTCGAGACGTAAAAACTGAAGGAGAAGCACAATGAAGGACCTGGCTTCTTCATATGAGAACCTGCTGAACCAGCTCTTTTTGACCGAACAGGTCGACGCCCTTCACGTTTCTTTAATTAATCTCTTGGAGATGGCCATCGAAGGAGAGATCGAGCTTGTGCTCGAGCAAACCGGCAAGAGCTTAAAACAAAAGTCTCTTTTCATCGACAAGATCATAAAGCAGCTTCCCTCGGCCGAGCTAAAAGCCTTGCTCCACCGTGAACTGGAGGAAGGAAACATTGAGTTCTTTAGCCAAAATGCCCTCATGGATTGGCTGAGAACAGTCCAAAGAGAAGCCGAGCGAATCAAAGTCGTTAAGCTGACCGTAGCCATTGATTTCAAGGAAAAAGATTTGCGACAAATGGCCGACGCATTTGGCAAACAGATAGGAAGCCAGGCAGCCTTTGAAATAAAGACTGACCGCAGCCTAATCGGTGGCGCCATCATCCAATACGGAACCTACATTTCTGACTATAGCCTCAAGAGCCGTCTACAACAGTTTCGGACCCACTGGCGCAAAGCGGTCCTAACCCATGAATCATGAGCGCATCTTCCAAAGCTTCCACCTCAAAGCTTACCCAAGACCTGAAAGTAACCCTGCCTGAAACCACCCTCAGACCAGTTATCACTGAGATCGGTGAGATCGTTTACGTGGGTGACGGTATCTGCAAAATCAAAGGACTTCCCTCTGCCCAGATCGAAGAAGTGGTTGAGATCGAATCTTCTATCGGCGTCATTCAGGCCCTGATCCTTGGTATCGGCACCCTGATCGAAGCCGTGGTTCTGGGAGAATACATCAAGATTCGCCAAGGAGACGTCGTGCGCTCTACCGGAAAACCGCTACAGATCCAGTCAGGAGAAAGCCTGCTTGGACGCATCATTGACCCGGTGGGAAATCCTTTGGATGGACTCGGCCCTATCAAAAGCCAGATTTTTCAGCAGGTTGAACGTCTAGCTCCCGGAGTTGCCAAACGCCGACCAGTAGTCGATCAGCTTGAGACCGGAATCCTGGTAGTCGACTCAACCATTCCGCTTGGAAAGGGACAACGAGAACTGATAATCGGCGATCGAAAATCCGGAAAGACCAGGTTGATTGCCAGTCTGATCATGAACCAAAAGGGTAAGAACATGACCTGCATTTACGTGGCCATCGGTGCCCAAAAGGCAAAGGTGCGAGCCTTGGAAGAGATGCTTCGCCAAGGAAATGCCATGGACTATACCTGCATCATGATGGGAAGTTCCGATGATCCGCCAGCCCTCAACTATCTGGCCCCCTACGCTGGCTGCGCCATCGGCGAATACTTCATGTACAAGGGCGAAGACGCTCTCATCATTTATGATGACCTTTCAAAGCACGCCAAAGCCTATCGGCAAATGTCACTGCTCCTTAAGCGCTCCCCTGGTCGAGACGCCTACCCAGGAGACATCTTCTACCTTCACTCTCGCCTCTTGGAACGAACGGCTATTTTGCATGATGACCTGGGTGGCGGATCGTTTACCGGCTTCCCTATGGCGGAAACCCAAAACGGTGACGTATCCGAATACATCTGCACAAACCTGATGTCAATCACGGACGGCCACATCTATCTGGACGTTAACCTGATGCACGAAGGCATTCTGCCAGCCGTCAATTCCGGAACCAGCGTGTCCCGTATCGGTGGGTCAGTCCAATGCCCCTGTCTTCGAAAGATGGGTGAGCTCGCATCAAGTCAGATCGCCCGCTACAACGAAGTAAAGTCTTTCGAAACCCTCAACACTGAAATCAGCGCAGACACTGAGCGGGAAATTAAGCGTGGCAAACGCATCCTTGAGCTTTTTGGCCAAGACTATAGGGCAAATCTTTTGAATGACGAGAAAATCCTTCTTCTCTACCTCATAACCTCTGGAAAATGTGACGACATTGAGATTGCTGACATTCGGGAAATAAAAGTCGAGCTTATTGAATTTTACCGCAAAGGAAACTACGCCGACTTCAAGGCCAAGAGTGTAGTTGAAAAAGATATAGCAAACTTAGAGCCTGACATTGCCAAGATTTGTAAGGATTACGTTGCCTATACCAAGATCGAAGGAGCGAAATACCTCGTAGATGCCAAGGAAACCGAAGAGAAGGCCCAGCCGATCATCCCTGATCCAAACCAAGAGGCGGAAGCACCGAAAGAAGAAGGGAAGGAAAAGAAGTAATGGCCACTCTTAACGAAGTAAAAGAGCAGATGATCGTCGTCAACTCAGTTGGCGAGTTTACCAATGCCCTTCAGCAGATTGCCACCCTGCACATGATGCAGCTGCGAGACAAGGTGCTGGCCAGTCGACCGTACGTAGAAGCTGCCAACGAAATGCTTGGTGAGCTACAAGCCCTACGAAATGCCATGCAAACCGCTGACCTTATAAAAATTGAAAAACAAAAGAAGCAGCAGATGGCGTCTCTTGCGGCCAGGAGTGCCGTAATCGTCATAACCTCCAACCAGGGACTGACCGGCAGATACAACATCGAAATCTACCAAAAAATTGAAAAGATCCTGGAAAAAGAACAAGGTTCTGACTTTTATATTATCGGCAAAAAAGGCCAGGAATATTTCCAGAACGGACGCTACAAGGTCCAATCTTTTCCTTTTGAGGTTCCAGACAACTTCACCATTGAAAGTCTGCGCCGGCTCACTACTATCTTCGACCTTTACCAACGAGTGACGCTGGTTTATTCGCGGTACATTAACTCGGCAACCAGGGAGGTAGTGGCGCTTTCAGTGGTCAGTCCTGACGGAGAAGATGTGGCAATTGAGGATATCCATGAGAAGCCAAACCGTTTTATTTACGAGCCTGACATCGACCTGCTTATTGAAGGCGTAAGCAAAAAGCTGCGTGACGCCCTTTTCCAGCAGCAAATTCTTGATGCCCGCCTTGCCCAGTTCAGCTCTCAAATGATTGGTATGAAAACGGCTTCAGACAATGCCACCAGTTTGCTCGCTGATTTGCGGGTAGACTATAATAAGCAGAGACGAAAAATGATCGACAAGAAAATTGGAGAAGTATTTGCAGGAAGCGCCCTATGGTAAGCAAAAAGAATCCAAGAACATCCCGAGTCGCCAAATCAAAGCTAGGGTACACCGCCCGGTCTTTTCATGTTGTGAAATCGAAGAAAAGCCACCCGAAAGTTCACTACCCCTCTTACCTCTTCCTGGCTGTCCTCCTTCTTATTGGCTGGTTTTTGATGGTAAAGGCCCCTTCTCTTTATTCAAAAAAAGAAAACGCCTCGAACGCCGGAGGAAATACTCAGGCCACCAGCAGTCCCACGCCAGCGCCTACTGCCACTCCCTTACAGCCGCTTGATGTCTCAGGCCTTGGAGAAGGATTTATTGAACTTGAAAAAACCTACGATGACATTGACTTCGGCATAG